>JAJYZQ010000070.1 GCA_021799835.1 bacterium
TATGTTCCTCCCGCGGATATCGCCCATGCTGCATCATATCGTGGAACGTGATGCCAACATTGACGATGCGATCTCTGCCGCGCAAATCAACGAACGATGCTGCGCGAGTAAGATCAGGAAGAGCAGTGTTCTCCGGATAGGCAAAAAATGCCCAGTTGAGATGATACCCCCTCTCTCGATACCGTGCAGCGATGATCCGCTGCACCGTTGACTCAATCAGATCAATACGCTGAGGATGCACTGCGGTACTCAGGAACTCTCCAATAGGATACAGAAAAACAAACTCGCGCATCATACCCCTCCTTCAGATTGTGGTTACCTATGCTAATCCAGAATAGGAGAAAAATCAAGCATATATTTACTGCGCACTCAAATTTTTGCTATACTAGCAGTATTATATGCATCATTTCATTTGATCGTATGCTGAAAGAAACTTCTTCGTCTTCTGCAGATCGCACCGAGCAAATGCGGGAAATCAAAAACGAAGTGGTGGCGCTGACCGGCTCACCGCTCTATGCGTACCGCAAAATGAACCATTACCATCCCGTCATCGGCGAAGGCAGCCATCATGCAAAAATTATGATTGTGGGTGAAGCGCCCGGGCGGAACGAAGCTGAGACCGGCCGGCCGTTTTGCGGCGCGGCAGGAAAAATATTAGATGAGTTGCTCGCCAGTATCGGCATACCGCGGCAGGATGTCTACGTTACCAATATCGTTAAGGACCGGCCGCCGGAAAACCGTGATCCGTTGCCGGAAGAGATTGCCGCATACGGACCATTCCTTGATCGGCAGATCGCAGTCATTCAGCCCAAGGTTATCGCGACCCTCGGCCGGTTCTCTATGGTCTATGTGATGGAAAAGTTCGGACTTATTGATGAAATGGAAAATATCAGCCGCGCACACGGCAAAGTATTCACCGCTCATGCACCCTTCGGCGACTTGAAGATCGTCCCCCTCTATCATCCCGCTGCATCCATTTACCAGCAAGACCTCAAAGAAACCCTGCGCAAGGACTTTCAAATACTGAAAACTATCACATAACAAAATTAGAAATTTTTTCCTCCCGGCGTATAGAGTGAATAATCACATGTATCCGGAGGTCCGCCGCCAATTGATCCGCCTATACCATAGACTGGATCCCAAAAGTTTTGCAGAGAGTTAGTTGCAGTAGGCAGTGTGGTTTCTACCGTTTCATTTGCGTCTATCTTGTAATCTGTTCCATTGGACTCATACCAATAACACGCATAGACGTTCGCGGCTCCCTGACAATCTGTACCGTTTCGCGGATCAAGCGGTAAGGACGGGATATATGTTGGTGCCAGATTCGGTATATATCCCGAAGACCCTGATATGCCATGGCTGCCAAACCCCGAACAATATCCCCATTTTGCACTAGCTGTGGATGGGTAACTGCCATTGGTCGTATAATACATCTCCAGCGCCTTTTGGATATTTTTCAAATCTTCCTGGCGCTTGATATCGCGCGCTTTTGCTGATGCTGAAGTAACAGATACAATGATGAGTGCAGCCAATATACCAATGATAGCCACCACGATCAGCAATTCTATTAGGGTAAATGAATTATTGCATCTCTCATTTTTTAACCGCCTCATAGCAATAAATTTTTAGTACATATACTTATTATAACAGAATAGTCATTTTATAGAAAATACTCATCGGAGCGTGGCGCGCAGCGCACAATATTGGCAATGGGGATCTTCACAACGCTGATCCCAGAATGCGAGCGTGGTGATCTGGTCTGATACCTCGCGGATCGTATCTTTCAATTTTGCTATGTCTTCAGGCGTGACGGAGAAGATCTCTTGGTGATACTTTCCCCTCGCATCATGATGAACGAAATCGATCTCTCCAGAAACCATCGCATATCGTTGCTGCGGCTCTTCCGCAAGCAGCAGATGATAAAATACTAATTGCCGATAGATATTTCCTTTGCTGGTCTTGGTTGTACCAAGAATTTCATTCCGTGATTTTGGATTACCGGTTTTATAGTCCACGACGTTGACGCCATTTTTTCCCTCAACGACCTCTATCTTGTCAATTTTACCATTGATGAATATATCCGGGAAAAGCTCAAAATACTTTATGGTATATTCTACCGCGGCTGGTATAACGAACCTCCCACCAAAACCATCAAAAAATCCGCTCAGATTTTCATTGCCGCGCCCTCCGTATTCGGCAAGCTCTGTTTCGGAAAGCAGCCGCTGTTTTTCCAAAGCTATCTTAAACTGGGCAAGCAAAAACTCCTTGCCTGGCTTTTTCCCCGCTATCAGCGCGGCAAAAAAATCCTGAAGGGCGCTATGGACTGCCGTACCATAGAGCAGGTGCGCTTCTTGAATTTTGGGATAGCGCAGCAAATTCACATAAAAATATTTCCACGGGCACTCCAAAAAATTATTGAGTGCTGACACGGAAAGCCCTCGCTGATGGAAAAGGTCTGCCACGTATTCCCGCTCCATTATGGTTGCTTTTACTTGCGGTGGCGGGGAGAAAAATAATTTTTCCGCAGCAGCTTGATGCTCTGGCGTTATATATTCCAGCTGATCCCGCGCCGCGCTTTCCCTATCTGCTATAAATCGCGTTGGCGCAAGCATTTTTCCTTCGGCATCGGCAGTATGATATGTAATGATCGCTTCTTGCTTTGCACGCGTCAGCGCTACATAAAAGAGGCGCCGATCATCATCTTGCACCGCTTCAGCAGATCGGAGAGCTACATTGGCAGATTCTCCATACACCGCATCTGCCAATGGCAGGATGTCGCGCCGCGATGTGCTGCCCCATAGTTTGTCTATGGCATTGGTTATATAAACAGTGTTAAATTCCCGCCCTTTGGATCCGTGTGCAGTCATCAGATGCACCGCATTAAGATTTGCGCGGAATCTGGTTTTCATTTTCAACCCCCGAGATTGCATAACATCCAGATATTCAGCAAGATCTTTGCAGTGCTGTATCTTTTTTCGTTCCGCCAGAGATTTTATTTGTGCAAAAAACGCACGTAATGCATCTAACTGACCGGCGTTCGGCTCCTTGAGCATACGATCCAACAACCCTGACCCTTTGAGCATTTCCTGCGCGGTATGCGCCGGCGAATGCTGCCGATCGTATGCCGACCAATGCATAAACAAGCGGTAAGCGTTCGTTAAAGCAGCGGAATTCTGCAGACGATCATAGATGAGCGCAGCACCAGGATAATTGCTTGCTCCGGCAACCGCCGCCAGCGCATCCCATAAGCGGATATGTTCGCGCGCACTTAAGCCAAGCAGCACATAGACATCCAGCGGAGGGATATTCAGCGATGTTGTGTGAAGAGCATCGGCAAGCATCCGATCATCGCCAATATGCGCAACTGCATAAATCAGCGCCACCAACTCCGCAATATCCGGATCAGTGAAAATGTCCTTCGCTG
>JAJYZQ010000071.1 GCA_021799835.1 bacterium
GGAAAAGGTGAGAAAGCTCCTGGTCATTATCTTAGTAGTTTTTGCGGGAATGCTTTGGGCTCCAACGCATAATAATCTCGCAAGCCACTCATCTAACACCGTAAAAACATCCGAGACGATACGATCGCCACAGTCGCTATCATCCTTGCCTTATCAGAACGGATCTCTACCGGCATCGTATGTACAGCCATCTGCCCCTATTCCCGCACAAACCCATGCGCCGCATACGGTACAGACAAATCCGCCAGTTCAAGCGCCGCAAGTGACGAAAAAGCTGTCGGTTGCTCAAGACGTCTCCATTGTTGTGCACACGACCATTCCAGAGACGTTGGTACTATACCGGAATGGCAAAGCGGTATTTTCTTCTCTGGTCAATACTGGTGTTCCCGCAGCACCTACTACGTATGGCACCTTCCGTATTTACCGGAAGCTGAAGAGCCAGACAATGTCCGGCACCAATCCAGATGGCATGCACTACCGCGATCCTGGAGTGCCGTGGGTTATGTACTTTTATCGCGGTGAAGCGATCCATGGTTTCGTGCGCAGATCCTACGGATTTCCACAAAGTGTGGGGTGCGTAGAACTGCCGCCGGCAAAAGCAAAAGAATTGTTTCCATTGATCGGCATAGGCACACCGGTTACCATAGAGCGCTGAACAAGAAACCCCACTCTGAGTAAGAGTGGGGTTTCTAAAAGCTATCACCAGGGTTTGAGATTCCTGCTTTCGCGGGCCTGCCTGCCGGTAGGCAGGAATGACAGAAAAGATGCAAGAGTCGGTTTTTTTGCAAACTAAAACACCCCGCATAATGCGGGGTGTTTTGAGGTTCCAGAATTATTACCAACTCTGCCGACCTCCACCGAATCCGCCAGATCTCTTTGGGCGGTCTTCCAGGGGCCGTGCTTCGTTTACGACGATCTTTCTGCCGTCAAATTCCTTTTCATTCAATGCGGAGATCGCATTTTCTGCTTCTTCATCAGTGGACATTTCCACAAATCCGAAGCCTTTTGAGCGGCCAGACATTCTGTCGGTAATGACGGTTGCTGATTCTACGTTGCCGTATTCAGCAAATAATTCCTTCAATGATTCGTTGGTTGTCCCGTAAGACAAGTTGCCAACGTACAATTTCTTGGCCATTATCGTCTGTACAATAATTGATTACTTGCAAGTCGACTAACCCACCTTTTCTCACCCTTCAAGGCGGATAACAGTGAGCACTCTTACAGAAAAAAGAGTAGCATAGAATAATAAATCGGTCAAGCATCTCTCAAAGAATAGGTCAATACGTTGACATATTATGGATAATTGTATATAATCATCAAAACAGTGCACAGAGTACTCAGTAAAAAGCACCTCTATGGGCTTGAGTATGAGCGGTGCTTTTTTCATTGCCTGATAATCAAGATAGACATATTCTATGGATATTCGTAATGTCGCTATCATTGCTCACGTAGACCACGGCAAGACCACTCTCGTAGATGGTCTCTTAAAGCAGTCCAAAACATTTCGGGAAAACGAAGCAGCAATGTCTCAACACTTGATTATGGATTCCAACGAGCAAGAACGAGAACGCGGCATTACTATTCTCGCGAAGAATACAGCGGTTATCTATAACGACACGAAGATCAATATTATTGATACGCCTGGCCATGCGGATTTTGGCGGCGAAGTGGAACGCACACTGAATATGGCAGATGGGGCGATTTTACTCATTGATGCACAAGAAGGCCCGATGCCGCAAACGAAATTTGTACTCAAGAAAGCGTTGGAAATGGGCCTGAAGGTCATTGTGGTTATCAACAAAATAGACAAGCCGAACGCAGATGTTGAACACACCGTAAATAAGACCTACGACCTCTTTTTGGATCTTGCGCAGAATGATACGCAATTGGATTTTCCCATATTTTATGCGATCGGCCGCGATGGCAAAGCTTGGGTAGATATGCCGAAAGATTTTTCTGCTGATGCGGATCTTTCGCCGATCTTGGATGCGATCATTCGTTTTGTCCCCGCACCAGATCAGAACAGCTCTGCAAAACTGCAAATGCTCATTTCTGCTTTGGACAGTGATGATTTCGTCGGCAAATACGTTATTGGCAAAATAAAGAACGGTACGATGCAATCAGGTATGTCGGTTACGGTTATCAATGAGCAAGGCATAGTGGAACAGGGGAAAATAGATAAGATTTTCATTACTCAAGGATTGAAGAAAATAGAAGTGCAGTCCGCGCAATCGGGAGATATTGTTTCCGTATCTGGCCTTAAAAAGGCGATGATCGGTGATACTATTGCTGATGCTGCCGAGCCGGAATTTCTGCCGCATATCGCCATAGAAGAGCCGACGCTTAGCATTTCTCTCTACGCGAACACCTCACCGTTTGCAGGGCGTGAAGGAAAATTTGTTACCGCTCGCCAACTCCTGGATCGCATCAAAAAAGAACTGGAAACCAATATCTCTATGCGGCTTGAAATCGCTGCGGATGGCAACTTCATTCTCTATGGCCGCGGAGAGCTGCACTTGTCTGTATTTATTGAGACGTTGCGCCGTGAAGGATATGAAATGCAGATCGGCAAACCCCAGGTGGTAACCAAAGTAGTTAACGGCGCGACTGTAGAGCCGATCAAGGAATTAACTGTTGATGTAATGCCGGAATATGCAAGCGCAGTCATCGGCGAGATCAATAAGCGGCGCGGCATTATGCTGAAGCAGGAAGACAATGCGGATGGCAGTGTGCGGATGATCTTTGAGATCAGCGAGCGGGGATTGATCGGGTTGCGCAATGTATTGCTGACCAACTCCAAGGGAACAGCGGTGATGAATTCGCTTTTTCTCCGCTTTGACAAAATATCCAATCCCATTCCCAAACTTCGTAACGGTGTGTTGATCGCGCATGAAAGCGGCAAGGCGGTTGCGTATGGCCTGGAATCAGCGCAACAGCGCGGCACAACATTTATTGGCCCCGCCACGGAAGTATACGCGGGTATGATCGTGGGGCTCAATTCTCGTGAGGAAGATATGGAGATAAATGTCACAAAAGAAAAAAAACTGACCAATATGCGTGCTGCCCATGCAGATATCGCGACCATTCTCACCCCGCCGACCATTTTATCGCTTGAGCAATCTATGGACTTCTTGGAAGATGATGAATTGCTGGAAGTCACACCGACCAGCTTGCGTATGCGCAAAAAACTATTGGACAAGAACGACCGCATCCGCGCAAAGCGCGCAGGCAATAAATAACTGTTTAAGATCAATAAAAACACCCCGCTATGGCGGGGTGTTTTATGTATGCTGCTAAAATTTTATAAGCTATTCGTGGGATAGGGGGCAGCAGGCATTTCATAGTGCTGTGCTGGAGTATTTTGCTGCCACGTTGCGCTGCCTGCGGGG
>JAJYZQ010000072.1 GCA_021799835.1 bacterium
CCGCACCAAGTTTTTCCAAAGCATTAAAATGTACGCCCACCGGCCGCGCACCGATCAAACATCCGCCCGGGGGGGACAATTTGACCGAGTGGAATCGCGCCAAAAGCGGACCCAAGAGCAGTATAGAAGAACGCAGCCGTGATACCAGCTTAAAGTCAAGCTTCGCCGGATCAATAGATTTGTTGGTGATGCGCACGCGAGACGGGCCCAGCCATTCTATCTGCGAGCCCATACTGGCCAAGATGTCCAGCATTCTCTGGACATCTTCTATAAAAGGCATATTATCAATAATACAGGGCTCCGTGGTCAGAAGCGTTGCAGCCAGAATCGGTGTGGCTGCATTTTTTGAGCCGCTTACTCGCACTTCTCCTTTCAACCGCGCACGGCCATTGATTACAAACTGAGGCATAATGGTAGAGTGATATTAATTGATATTATTTCCACAACAGCATTGCCGAGATTCCCGCTTTCGCGGGAATCTTGAATACTTGCAATACCAGAGAATAGTGAAGATTCCTCACATTCGCTTGCCCCACCAAACGGTGGTTCGGAATGACATTATTCAGGATTCAGTGTCATAGTACACCGCAAAAAGCCAAATATCAACCATATAATATGACAAAATCCGCCAAACTTATTCTCTTTATTTTTTCCGTCATCGTTTTTCTCGTGCTTGCACCAGTTCTCGTGCTCTACAATATGGGCTACCGCTATGACTGGGCGACTGAATCACTCCAAAAAACCGGCGGGCTTTTCTTGTCCTCCACACCGGCGCGCGCAACGATCCTTCTGGATGGCGCAAAGCAAGGCCCTACAACCAACGGCTACCTAAGCAGCTTAACGCCGAAAATCTATACCGCAAAGATAGAGCTCTCCGGATACTTGCCGTGGGAAAAAACATTGAAGATCTATCCGCAGATCGTCACCACCGCAAACGCTGTTCTGGTTCCTCAGCATATTGCGCAAACGGCACTCTTTGCAACGCCTGCCGCGATCGCGAATTTTTTCGTCTCGCCTAATAGGAACGATGTGATCTATACCGCTACCGCCGGAAGCACGGAGAGCATCAACCTGTTTGACCTTACCGCAAAGACCGCCACGCCACTCTACGCCGGAAACATTGGCGTAAAAAATATTACTTTTGATGCTACGCAAACAAAGCTTCTCGTCTCATTCCAAACACCAACAACTGCAAACAATTGGATGGTTATTAACACCTTGGACGGCAGTGTTGCAAATATTACTACAGACCTCGGACTGCTGGGTGTCGCACCAACATCCGTGCAGCAAATCAATTTTGATCCCGCCGATAATAACACCGTGCTCGTGGCACTGCCGACAAGCGTAGCAAATACCGGCACCGCAGGCAATGCTACAGCGACAGCTGTGGATGTTATGGCGATCAATTATCAAAAGATCAGCACAGACACCGCAAACGGTACCGACATAGCGCCCGCGTCGGCAACCGCATATATGGCTCCGCTCCTTACCAACATTACAAGATATGTAACCGCACCCAATAGCATTTACTTTATTACTGCTCACCAGCAATTGAAACAGCTTAATCTGCTCAATCACACTACCACCGCCATAGCTGACGTATCAAACCTGCAGCTGAGCGGGCCGGTAAACATTAAAACCAATGGCAATAATGTACTATTGGAAAACCAAGGCAAACTGTATTGGATCGCCGGCAATCCTTCCGACGGCAATCTGGCAAAAACCGTTATAGCAACCGGCGTCAATTATTTTTCTTTCTCTCCTGACGGTGAAAAAGTAGCAGCGGTCACTAACACCAAGACCATCGTCTATTACCTCACCGCCACCACCAATCAACCCTTTAAGCAAGCATACGACATCACTCTCGTCACCAATGATTCACCCAAAGATGTCTTTTGGTATCCCGACAGTGAGAACCTCTTCCTCGTTTATCCGGATAAAATTATGTTCTCCGACATTGATGACCGCAGCAAACTCAACCAATACACTATCGCTACCATACCCGCCCTTGACCACGCCTGGTGGTACAATAATGTCTACGTTTCCACCAATGACAATGTGTACTTGCTGAATTTTTTGGGGAAATAACGTCATCCTGATTCTGAAATCACCGCTACAGCAGGATAAGTAAATTCAGGACGACGAACAGGGCGGAAGTTTTCCGCCCTGTTTAGTGTCGCTATTTCAGTTAAAATATTTGTATCCAGCAGCGTAAACTTATTCATCAGCAGCTCGTATTTTCCCCAATCTTTCCGTTGCATTGATCACCTTCTATTTGATCAATTCATCTACGGTGATGCTCAGAGCTTTGGCGATGCGTTGCGCGGTATCTATGGAGGGGTTGGTGGTAGCGCCGGATTCCAGCTTGAAGATGGTCAAAAGCGTGAGTTCCGATTTGCGTGCGAGAGCATTCTGAGATAATCCTCTCTTTTTGCGATACTTTCGTATGTTCTTTTGCATTGATGATTCTGTTCTTGCTTTTTTCATAGGGAAAAATAAATGATAAATGAATTTCACACAATTTATTTTCAGTTATCTATTTTCAATACTATGCCATATCGGGTATAAATGCAATAATGAACACCATAAGCACCGTAAGGACATGAATAGTAAGATTAAGAATTCTAAATGAGCTGTTGTAACATTAGTTCTTTACACAAGTAGCCCAATAAACATATTGCCCGCATGGACCGCATGTGTATGATCCGGGAGCCGAACCCGTGGTCTCATAGGTAAATCCTGCAGGACAGGTATGGCTGGTAGTCATGGGAGCAATATAAATATTACTACAGCCACAGACATCATACGCATAATACCCGTAGTGCCCACCACTAACATAACTACTCCCGCCTGCTGCGGTGGTCTGTGTGGTACCATCAGGGAATTCAATGCCGCCGGTAGTGGAGTGGATGGTGCCCGCAACCGTGAGTTTTTGGTCGGGTGAGGTAGTTCCGATTCCGACGTTGCCGTTTGCTAAAATTGTAACCAAATCAGAAGTAGACCCTGCATTTCTAAACCTGTATCCGCCACCACTTCCTGCCCAATTATGGTCAAAAGTGAAGTATCCTCCAGAATCATAAAAAGTTATATTACTATAGTGAGTAGAATCACTGTAAGCACCAATCGTTCGTAGTGACTGGCAAAGATAACATGTATTGAGGACTCGTCGTTCCAATGCCGACGTTGCCGGAATTGGTTTGTGTTAATCCAGTAACCCACGATGAGCCATTATAATCATCCCAGATAAGGGTATGAGAAGTATTCATTCGTTGAGTGTGCCATATGCCACCATTGCTCGCTTGATAGCCTAATCCCCCACCAGATCCTGCCGTATTTGACTCTGCTTTTTGTAAGGTTAAGAGTGCTTGTGGACTCGTCGCCCCAATGCC
>JAJYZQ010000073.1 GCA_021799835.1 bacterium
CTCAAGGTGCTTTGTAATGAGCCCCTTGATGTCGATCGCATATCCGCCAGAAACTTCGCGCACGAAGTTGCTCCAGGCATCACGATCTTGCCGCCGTTCTGGGTGCACCAGGCAGTTCGCGCAGATTCCCGGGCCGATGAGTGCCACCATATTGGTAGCCGGCTTGTTGGAGATCCAGCGCATCAGATCGATGGTGCGAGGAACGATATCTTGCTCTACTTCTCTCCAGCCAGCGTGAATGAGCGCTACCTGTTCGTGTTCCGGATCAATGATGATCACCGGGTAACAGTCGCCGGGCCGAAGGAGCAAGAACTCGTTCGGGCGAGTGACGATCGCTGCGTCGCACGCCAGGAACTGTTCTGTGAGGCCTCTTTTACTCACGGGGATGATCTCGTAGGAGCCTGGCTTCATCAGGATGATGCGGTCTCCGCGCTCGCGCCAAATGCGGCTCTTGCGGATGATCCGTGCGACGTTGTCGTTGGCTTCTCCGGGTTGCTGTTCCAGGCGAGGCAGGGTGTTGCCAGCACTCAAGGTGGAAAAGGATCCCTGCACTACCATCTTCATCGGCAGTCCGGAAAGAGCCCTGCCGAAATGCCAATCGCGTCTTTCCAAAGAACTCACCTCCATAGTTTCAATAATCACGAAAAGGGTTAATTGTCAACAAAAAACCCCGCAGAGGGCGGGGTTTTTTCAGAGAGCACAAAAATGTTAGCGAGATTTTTTCGTTACCGTTTTGATGCACTTAGTGCAAGCTTTCACGCGGTTGCCGTCACCGAGATCCATCCATTGGAGATTCGGTTGCTTTTTATGCTTGGATGACGGATTGAATTTTCCGCGCAATTTATTCAGCGTGAATGTTGTCGTGTATTGTTTGCCGCAGACGGCGCATTGACGAGGCATAGATTTACCGTTAAGGTGAATACGTTGGCAAGCATACCATATATTTATTTTTTTGCAACCTATGACGTATCTCGGTCCGTTGCTGATCTATGTGATCATTGTGTTTTCTGCGGTCATCCATGAATATGCCCATGGTTGGATGGCAAATCATCTAGGTGACCCGACGGCAAAGCTCAGCGGGCGGCTTACCCTCAATCCTCTGAAGCATATTGATATGTGGGGGACGGTGATCGTGCCGATCATTTCTTTGATGCTGGCAAATATTTTTATTGGATGGGCAAAACCGGTGCCCTACAACCCCTACAATTTGCGCGATCAAAAACACGGGCCGATGAAAGTGGGCTTGGCAGGTCCTGCATCGAATCTGATCATTGCTGCGGTGTTTGGCGTGGGGCTTCGCATTTGGGGTGGTATGCCGATAGCTTCGCCGGAATTTTTATCTATTATTGCGTTGGTCGTGTATATCAATATTTTTTTAGCGTTATTCAATTTGATTCCTGTCCCGCCGCTTGATGGATCAAAAATATTTGGAGAACTTGCGCTAACGCGGAGTGCGGTGCGATTTATTGAAACGTCAATGATCGGATTGATCGTTGCATTTATCCTTGCACTGTATCTTTTGCCGCCGATCGCAAGCGCTGTGTTTTACTTTTTGACCGGCACACATTTCTAAGGTGCTTTGCCGTTTTGTTGGCAGTGGATCGCTTTGCGGTGATTATTGACATCCCGGCGGTTCTTTGCTACCTTACTTTCAGCACTTGCCGGCACAGGAACAGTGTGCCGCAATTTGTATTCATATCATATGCCTACCGTAAATCAAATTCTGAAAAAGCCGCGCAAGCGAATGGTCGCCAAGACAAAAAGTCCGGCGTTAAAATCTTCGTTCAATGCGTTGCAAAATAAATATTCCAATAAATACTCTCCGTTCAAGCGGGGTGTGTGCACACGGGTATATACTACTACGCCGAAAAAGCCGAACTCAGCACTTCGGAAAGTTGCACGTGTCCGCTTATCTAACGGTATGGAAGTCACTGCATATATTCCCGGCATCGGCCATAATCTTCAGGAACACTCTGTCGTTATGGTGCGCGGTGGGCGGGTAAAGGACTTGCCGGGTGTGCGGTATCACATTGTCCGCGGCATTCTAGACGCGAGTGGTGTTGCCAATCGGAAACAGCAGCGCTCCAAGTATGGTGCGAAAAGACCAAAAGGAGAATAATCGGAATGATATAATTTACTATGAGAAAGGCAGTTAAAAAAAACAAGTTCAGCGTCACGGTAGACCCTCTGTATAACAGTGCGTTAGTCGCAAAGCTCATCAACTATGTTATGGTGGATGGAAAAAAAGCTACCGCAAAGCATGTGGTCTATGATGCGTTTGCACTCATAAAACAAAAAACCAATAAAGAGCCGTTGGAAGTATTTGAAGAGGCATTGCGGAATGCTGCTCCGCTTCTTGAAGTGAAGTCGCGCCGTATTGGCGGAGCGAACTATCAAGTTCCTCGTGAAGTGCGTGCTGACCGCCGCAAATTTTTGGGATTGAACTGGATCATTGAAGCGGCGCAATCCAAAAAAGGCAAAGCAATGGCGGATAAATTGGCAGAAGAGATCCTGCTTGCTGCAAAAGGAGAAGGCAATGCTATTCGCAAGCGGAACAACGTTCACGCAATGGCCGAAGCAAACAAAGCATTTGCTCACTTTTCATGGTAAATGAAAGCGGTAAGGCAAAATTCCTCACATTTTAGGGGGATTTTGTTTTTATTCATAGGTTTATTATTAATAAATCTATGAGTATCCACCATAGATCTGTGTAACAATAATATGATGAAACAAGCTTAAGATACTACTGTCCCCACTATGAGAGATTATCCCTTACAGAAAGTGCGCAATATCGGTATTATCGCCCACATTGATGCGGGTAAGACGACCGTGTCTGAGCGCATTCTTTTTTATACCGGCATTTCACATAAGATCGGTGAAGTGCACGAAGGAGAAGCGATCATGGACTGGATGGCGCAGGAGCGTGAGCGTGGCATTACCATTACTTCTGCGGCAACCACGTGCTTTTGGACACCCACCTGGCGGCATGCTGCTCCCGGTTCAAAGCGCGAATTTCGCATCAACATTATTGATACGCCCGGGCACGTAGATTTTACGGTGGAGGTGGAGCGGTCTCTGCGGGTACTTGATGGCGGTGTCGTGGTATTTGACGGTGTTGCCGGTGTAGAGCCGCAGTCTGAAACAGTTTGGCACCAAGCGGATAAATATAATGTTCCGCGTATTTGCTTCATCAATAAGATGGATCGCATGGGCGCCGATTTTGAAAAAAGCTTTCAATCCATCGTTGATCGCCTTAATCCTGCTGCTGTGCGGGCGCAATTGCCGATCGGTGCCGAGGGAGATTTTGCGGGCGTCATAGACCTGTTAGAACAGAAAGCATATTATTTTGAAGGAGAACACGGCGAGCGGGTGGTGGAAAAAGAAATT
>JAJYZQ010000074.1 GCA_021799835.1 bacterium
ATTAATTGGCGCGTCCCTATCCACCTCGTCTGGGTTGTGGCATCATTATCGCTATTTTGTGCCACGTTATATTTTTATACCTATGCATGGTTCCGTGCAGCATTTATTGTGAACACTGCTGTTCTTATTGCGGCACTATTTAACCAATACTTCCAAGCGACTCCCCTGCTTATCAGCGGCTGCACGATGTTTAATTTTGCTTTGGTGCTAATGTATTACGTCATTCTCGCCACATGGCCGGAAATGTATCTGCAAAATCGGCAGTCATAATCTACTCAGTACCATTGCGCTGCTCCCGGAGTAAAAACTGCCCACGCATTATTGGAGTGCTGCGGCTGAGGGTCAAAAAACGGATTATTCGCCGGATATGATTCGGGCGTACACCATGCAATAAATTTATAATCAGTGCCATTAGACCGGTAGAGATAATGTGCGTATCCTGGATCTGATCCATTTGCGCCTCCCGGGCATTGGCCAGTATCAGTAGTTATGCCATTAGTGCCATCTCGAGGGTCAAGAGGTAGGGTAGGCATATATGTTGGCGCGAGATTTGGAATATAGCCGTTCGTACCCGATAACGGATGCGGGTTAAAAATATAATTATATCCCCACCAATTGCCACCCGTAGAGGGATAGCTTTGATTTGTTGTATAGTACATTTCTAATGCCTTTTCCACGTTGCGCAAATCATTTTGCCGCTGAGCATCCCGCGTTTTTGGCAATACGGTATTCAATGCAACAATAATCAACGCTGCGAGAATCCCGATGATTGCAATAACGATCAGGAGTTCTATAAGGGTAAATGATGCGTTCGGTGAATACTTATTTTTCATATCACCAATTCGCGGCACCCGGTGTATAGATTGCCCATTCTGCTGCCGGATGTGGAGGATCTAAGAAAGGATTGTTTGCAGGATAAGATTCGGGTGTACAATTTGCTTCTATTTTATAATCAACACCGTTTGATTGATACAAATAACAAGCCCAGATAAAACTTGCGTTGGCTCCGCCAGGACAATTTCCAGTATCAGTAGTTACACCATTGATGCCTTGCCGCGGATCAAGCGGTAAGGATGGTATATATGTGGGAGCAAGATTTGGCACATAGCCGTTTGATCCACTGACCGGGTGAGAACCTCCTCCCGGACAATTTCCCCACCAGCCGCCGCTCGTTGAAGGATAACTGCCATTGGTGGTGTAATATAGTGCCAGCGCTTTCTGAATGTTTCGGAGATCTTCAACACGTTTGGCGTCACGCGCTTTTGCCGCAGCAGAATTCACCGATACAATAATCAGCGCAGCAAGGATGCCAATGATCGCGACGACAATAAGCAGCTCTATGAGCGTAAACGATTTGTTGTGCTGAGATATCGCTTTCATATATAATTTTACATTATTCTCAGTATATCATACCATTCTTGTTTTTGTCATACGGTTTGCATATAGTTCGCTTTCCAATGAAAAGGCCCCTTATCCTGTGATAAGGGGCTCGATGATCTCACCGAAACGTTGGCAGCTCCGCTTAAATCCTCCTGCGGAAAAATCGTTAGGCACGACCTTATCCGGAGTTACCGTGCCGCGGCGTAACTGGTCAGCTTGACAGCGCTCCCTGCTGATCTCTTGCCGGCTATGCGCCAAGCGCTCCACACGGATAACATATACGGGAATGCCCATCTCCCGAAGCCGAGGAATTGCCGGTTCGGTCACTGCTTGAATGCCACAACTATGCTGAAGCGTTTTGAGCTCTTGATATGCCGTACCATACCAATTGCCGGCATATTCATCATACTCCACAAAATAGTCAACCTTCGTCCGCTCAAGAAACGTAGACACGGCAATGCGACGGTAAAAGAGCTTGAATTCTTCACGGCTTTCTCCCGACTTTCTGCTCCGCGTGGTGACAGAACGAATGATGCGCAACTCCGGAAAATACTGGCGTGCTGCCCACGTGATCAACGCGCTTTTCCCCGCCTGTGAATCGCCAATGACACAAATGAGCGTATGGTTCTCCAATGTGCACTCCTCCTTTAATCCGCCAAAGTGTTAGCAACGGCTACCTTCTTTTAGCTATTGTTTTACAGAATATTATATGAGAAGTCAAGAAGAACAAAAAGAGAACGTATGTCTGCCGAGTAATTTTCCGTATTTCCCATTTTTCTTGCAGTTTATTTTCAAGAAATAAGTAATCCTTTTTATAGTCAGCGAGTTCCATAACCAAAAAAGATGAGTGGAATGGGGATTGTTCGTCCTTGCTCAGATATGGGTATACTCGCATCGGCATACTTGATATTATTTTTTTGTTTAGTTTTTTCTTAATCATATATATAGAAAACCTTATCATTATTTTTAAGTTTGCTCTTTTTTTCTTATATATTCAAGAGAAGATATTTGATTTATCAGTTTTACGAATTCGGAAACAGCTTGTTCAATTCTCCTCTGGTTTCGGGACCAACATCGCCATAGCCGGGAGTTCCTGGTGTAGCGATGCCATATTTCACTTGAAACGATTCAACGGATTGCAGCGTGATAGGGCCAAAGTTGCCGTTCGGCGTAACATCCTGCGGGAAGGAGCCGAGATCCTGAAGTTCTGTCTGTAAGAGTTGAACTTGGCTATTGTTATTGCCATAAGAAAGGTTTTGCGTCAGTCCCCCGCTGGATGCGTTGGTTGCTGCAGAAGTGGCAGATGACGTAGCAGTGTTGGAGGAAGGTTGCGGCAACGATGAGCAAGACGTTGCCAGCATACTGCCGGCTGTCGGATAATAATCCGCCTCTTGCTGATTGACGGTAAAAATCTGATTGGGGCTGTAACCACAGGCAAGAAATTGAGCGGTGGTCATATCAAGCCATTGCTTGCTTGCAGTACCATTAGCATTCTCCGTGACTTGATACACTGCAGATTGGCCAGCAACGCGATACAGATCAGAGGTCTTGTATGCATCCAGAGTTGCCTGGCTCACTTGCTGAATAGCATTCCAGGAAAGATTGGCGTACATATCAAACACTGCCGGATTAAAGATGTGCCGCTTATAGCCGGCAGCATTAACAATATAAACCTTAACACCGTCAGGGCCAGTGATCAGCGAGCCATCCGGCAAATGGGGTGTTGTACCTGCAGGAGAAGAAACGGAAGCGGTCTGCGCAGGAGAAGAATTTGCAGCAGGAACAGAACTGGCGCTTGGTGAAGAAGTGTTCTGCGCGGAGGTCTTTGCATTTACTGCCAATTCCTCGGCAATGACACTGGACAGCGGGTATTGCTGTGTCGGTGTTACACCGCTTGCCATAGTATCCTGGCCAACCGTCC
>JAJYZQ010000075.1 GCA_021799835.1 bacterium
ACTCGTGGCTGGCAGCGTTGCAGCTTTCGTATATAGGCACGCCCCACATCATCCCGCTACCCATTCCCTTTCTCGCTCTGCTCCTACTGTGCAGCTGTCTTCCTCGCCAACGACTACACCTTCTCCCGCACAAAGCACTTCATCCACCTCTCCTTCAACTTCAGCTTTTGCGCCGATCTCTCTATCATCAAAGAATGCTCCTGCGGCACCTCTCCCTCAGGGTGTTTCTCCTGCAGCACAACCATTTGATCATATACTGCTCATTGTTATGGAAAATACAGGATATGCAGCGGCCATCCAGAACCCTACCATCAGCGCCCTTATGGGCGATGGAGAAAGCGCTACATCTTACTATGCGATAACACATCCGAGCCTGCCAAATTATCTCGCACTCACTACAGGCAGCACGCTTGGTGTTACTGTGGACTGTTGGTATTGCTATCAAAATACGCAAAACCTTGGCAGCCAGTTGACCAGCCATGAGATCAGCTGGTCTGCATATATGCAAGGACTGCCGAGTGCCGGCTCCCTTACGCCATATGATCCGCAAACCGATTACGCGGCAAAACACGATCCTTTTTACTACTTCACTGCTATCCGGCAAGGCAGCGATCGTCAGAATATTGTGCCCTTAAGCGATTTTTCTCATCTTATTACTACTCACGCAACAACATTTCCACAATTTATGTGGGTTACGCCAAATTTATGCTATGACGGACATGATTGCTCGCTCTCTACTGCGTCCCAATGGCTGAACAACTTTATTACTTCCATCAAAACCAGCGCACTTTGGCAAGAGCGGCCGCTGGTTATCGTAACCTGGGATGAGGGAAATGGCGCAGATACTACCGGCGTAAATAGCGCCGGAATTGTTGCTGCAGAGAATGGCGGCGGACAGGTGTTGACCCTTTTCGTTTCTCCGTGCCTTGCGGCAGATCAAACCATTTCTACGCCAGCAAACCACTATTCCCTCCTTCACACCATAGAGGATATATTTTCCGTGCCACATCTCGGGAAAAGCCCTGCGGGTGCAGGAAATTCATTGCTGAACGATCTCGCTATACACTATACCTGCTCAAGCTCATAATGATGACTTGCAATCGTTGCTGATCCGTATGAGGGAATAAATATAGCGCCGATCAGCATCATAAACACAAATCCAAGATCTGAGGCCAGAACGCCGAGAGCACTAGGGAAAAGATCGCGCGCAGCAGTAACTAAAAATCCCACTATCATAGCGGCCAAGATCGCCAGTGTTTTTATACGCAATTCCGCATCGTGCCAATATTTCACGGCCTGATAGATAAAAATGCCCAGAGATCCCATTAAGGGGATACCCACTGCAATGCTATGTATCTTGCCAATAAATGGATTTGCTCCCCACTCCACCACATTATCAAACGCACTAAAGTGAGGATTATTAGGATATTTGATATTCAAGGTGATATCAATTGTCATCAACACAAGCACACCGGTAAAAAACCATGGTGTGCGAAGCCGTGGATTGATGCCGGCAATAGACATATTCAGCCAATACGCGATAAAGAACGCAATAGCAATGTGGCTGGAAACATATACCGCAGCAAGTGCTTGATCATTTGTCGTGAACACCAATGCGGCAAAACCGCGATAGAGGAAATAAATGGAAAAGAACGCAATTGCCATAAAGAAATTGTATGCGACACGATTTTCTGGCTGCTTGCGCCAGGCCCTCAGACTCTGTAGATCCAAGATCACACCAATCGCACCGCTGATGAGAAAACTCGCTGCGCTATAATTCCAATCCATAAAGAATAATTAATGTAACTCATCCACCTTTGCCGCTACAATAAAATCATTTTCCGAGAGTCCGCCAATAGCATGAGTTAAAAGCTCTAACGTTACTTTGTTGTAAAAAATATAAATATCCGGGTGATGGTCTTCGGCATTTGCGATATCAGCTACTTTATTAACAAATGCCATAGCTTTATGAAAGTCGGCAAAAGTAAATTCTTTACGGATTTTTCTGCCACCCATTACCTGCCACCCACCACTCACTTGTTTTTTATATGCCGCGATCTCTTCTGCATTAAGCGGCGGAACTCCGCCTTCGCACGCAACGCATTTTTTCTCTGTTAGCTTCATACGCGATTGTATACTGTTACACCATAAGTATACTGCAAGATACTGAAATCTCCGAGCAGGTTGGTTATGCAAACAACAATTTGTCCAGCATATAGGTTGTCCACGTTTCCGGATATGCTGCACCTGAGGAGACCATCTGATCATACGCCGCACGAGTAAGCATCCATGATTCCAAGTTTTCTCCTTCACGGATAGTTGCTTGAATGTCGGGATCTATTTGCACCTCCACCGCAATACCCATATGCATCTTCCCCACTTCTTCATCTTCTTCTTTCAATAATCCCAGGATGCGAAATTGAGCCCAGTCAGCAAGCTTTCCCTTATCATTGACCAGCGTTATCACTTTTTTGCCTCGCATAAAACGCACTTCTTCATCAATCTCACGATACAAGGATTCCATAATGCTTGCGTCCGATGGTTCAATATGTCCGCCAATGCCCGCAGAGAGCTTTGATGCCAATCGCCCTTCGTGATATACGGCGGTATCATGAGGGCGTTGATAGACCAAAAATTTATTTCCTTGCCGCAACACGCCATAGCAAATAATTTGCTGCAGCGATGAGTCTTGCTCTATGCCGTGTTCGCCATAGCGATCGTAAAACATTTTTGCGCGGTCAATATCAGCAATCAAGCGCTGTAAGGTTTCTGTCGGTAACGCCAAAGCGGACTTTTGCAATAGATCATCCCAAAAATCGTAGCGCTCTAACGTTGCACGCGGTATAGCAAGGCATTGTTTTGACATAGAAATAATGATAAGTTACTTACCGTTATTCTCCCACGCTGTGTATCATCGGTCAATTTGTTTTTCTCTACAGGGAGGATGTGCTATACTAAATACAAGCGTATCATTAACAACTGGAGTTATGAAATCATTATCCTGTAAGGATCTGGGCGACAACACTTGTCCGTTTGTCGCCACCGACGAAACCGTTGAGGGCGTGGTCAGCAAAATGAAAGAGCATGCGACAACTGCCCATAAAAACAAAATGGACGAGATGCAGGAAACTATGAGCATTCAGCAAATTGATGAAACTATGACCGAAAAGGTCAAGGATGTGGCATAACCCGCATAGCTTCTTCCTCTAAAAACCACCCCGCTTAAGCAG
>JAJYZQ010000076.1 GCA_021799835.1 bacterium
TGATATGCAAGAATGGAATAAGCATTACACTATTTCGGTAAATAAAGATGCGATCATTGTTGAATTTGTTAAAAAAGATCAGTACACCGGCCGTGACGACCTTAAAATGTTTGTGGTCATTGGTGGTGAATTTCATCAGCCGGTAGTGCGGGATAATTGGCAGCAGCGCCACTATGCCTTAGATGAACAGCGCAAATCAACGCCGTATGTTTGGTATGTGTATGAAGGATTGCAGGTGTCGGCGCGCCAACTTATTTGTACTGCCGCTCATTCGCTGCAGCAAGCGATGAAAGAATTTATGTATGTAAAGAAAAACCTTCCGTTAATGATGGAGCGGGAAAAAGAACGCACTGAAGCGCTGCAGAAAAATATTTCGGTGAATAATGTTGAGCCATTTATCAATACGGTCAATAAAAAAGATGTACGCACTGCACGTCGTGCGGCAGAGATCAGTGTGGCGAGTTTGGTTATGGATGGGGGAGAGTCGCCTTTTGTTTATGCGGGCTTGCCTTGGTTTAGCGAGTACTGGACGCGCGACACCTTAGTCAGCTGGAATGCTATTCAGGCAGTAAATCCGGTGTTTGCCAAGCATATCTTGTTGCAATTTCTTGATGGGATTCAAAGTAATGGCTTACTGCCGAATCTGATGAGTGTGCCAACGGTTACTAATAGGGATAGCATTGGATGGCTCTTCTTGCGTTTAGGGCAAAGCATTGACCACCAGCGCTATGCGGATGATGAACTGAAACGCATTGTGGGGAAGCTTGAGCGGTCGCTGGGCATATTAGAGAAAGATTTTTTGCGCGATAGATTGTTCGTCTGCCGAAGGCAGGATACGTGGATGGATTCTTTAACTAATGAGCAGGGTGCATATATAGAGATCCAAGCATTAATGCGCCGGATGTATGAGTTGGCCTATCGGCTTACGAAGCATCCTGCTTGGCGGGAAAAAAGCGTCGCACTTCGGGAAGCTATTCGCGAACAATTTGTGCACGAGGGCATCATTTATGACGATGCGGCGCATCAGCACATTCGGCAAAATGCGTTTCTTGCATATTATATTGATCCGGAATTATTTAGCGCAGAGGAATGGGAAGCATTGTTTGCCGGCATATTGCCGAAACTCTTTTGTGTGTGGGGTGGGATCAGTTCATTGGATCATACTGCGCCAAACTTCCATGCTGCATACTCTGGCGAAGACGCACAAAGCTATCATAACGGCGACTCCTGGTTTTACTTGAATAATATTGCTGCTTTAGCGCTATTTCAGGTGAATGCCGAGAGATTTGCCGAGACCATCAGCGCAATACTTGCTGCAAGCACAAAAGATATTCTTTGGGGCGGCATTATGGGCGGAGGAAGCGAGATCAGCTCAGCGGGCGCATACGATCCGCAGGGTTGCCTGGTGCAATTGTGGTCAGCAGCGCTATATAGAGAGTTGGTTGACGCGTTGTTAGCTATTTGACGTATACTATCGCGATGAATATAATACAATTATGATAAATCACTCATTAGTAGTTGACGGCATAGTGTATGGTATTTTGATTGCAGTGTTTATTGCTGCTATTCTTTTGCCCTACCCGCATTATGCGCGCGATGAATCATCCGCTCATGAATCTCACCAAAGCACTGAGAAATAAAATAGAGCAAGAGCTGCCTATGGAGCATCTTTTGCCTGATCGTCTGCCGATCTATGTATCGTCGTTTGTGTATATGTTTGGCATCCTTACTATGGCCAGTTTTATTCTGGTTATTTTATCCGGCATGACCATGGCATTTGAAGGGCCGCTCTGGTATCAGTTTTCCGCAGCGGGTGCGGTGATGCGCTCAATCCACTTTTGGGGCGTGCAGGTATTTTTCTTCTTTTTATTTTTACATTTCTTTTCAGTATTTTTTATGGCAGGCTGGCGGGAAGGCAGAGCGGCAACGTGGATCATTGGCTCATTTCTCCTGCTTTTTTCTATTGTTGAGGCGTTCACCGGATTTCTTACTCAAGGAGGATTTTTTGCACAATGGAATCAGGTGCAATCGAAAGACGCATTTAACTCCATCGGCATTTCAGGATTTTTCAACGTGCTCAATAATGGCCAACTCTACGGCCTCCATATCAGCATCATTCCGGCAATCCTTGTTCTCCTGCTCATTATTCACCTCACACTTATTCGCCAAAAAGGCGTGGTTCCGCCCATTGAGGCGCTGAAAAAGTGAATATTATGAAAAAAACATTCCAAAATCCAGAAGATCGCTATCCTACCCAACCGAGTGATTTGATCAAAGAAATGCTCGTAGCGTTTGGTATTGCGTTTGTATTGATCGTCGGGTTGGCACTTATTTTCCGCACACCGTTTACACCGCCGGTTACTATCAAAGAAACTGCACAGAGTGATCCGCTGCTTTTTGAGCGAACTGATATGCGTGATCTGATGGGTACGAGCGCTCTTGCGACCTATGGGCCGCCCTACAATGCTGGTCCGGCGCAACAAGCTATCGGCTGGTTTGCTCCTGAGCAGTGGGGTGGCGTAACCAATGCTATTACCACATCAGATCTTTATGTGCTGGATATATTGCGCGCTGCTTCCCCAATAAATCCGCACATTATACCGCTTATTGATGCCTATACTGCAGCGGCTTCTCCACAACAACAGCAATGGTCACAAAATTACTATGCTGCCTTGCAGAACGCGCACGTCATTAATGGCAATGTTATCGTTCCGGCAGGCGATTATGGTCCGGTACAAGGAATGATGCAAGCAATGCTCAGCATTGCACAGAGCGGCTTTATGGATAGCGCTCTGAATCGCACTACTCCGGGAAATAATGGCGTCTATACGTATAACTTTTCGCGAAGCATCTTATTCTTGCAAGGTGAGGCGCTAACGAATAAAGCGACTGCCGCACATCTGCTCGGCTCTGATTGGGGCATTGCGCGGGAAGAAGGATCATATCCGGGTCCGTGGTGGTTAATGATCTATACGTTTTTATACCAGATCCCGCCCTATAGCACGGCGAGCGCCGGGGATCTTTTGGTTGTATTGACTATGCTTGGTGTGTTCCTGGTTATTATGCTTTTGCCCTTTATTCCTGGATTAAATAAAATTCCTTACTACATTCCGATATATAAAGTAATTTGGCGCAGATGGTATGCACGGCATGAAAAATAATGCGTTGCTTGCAGTGTTGTTGCTGGCGCTCATTATTCTTGGCATAGGCGTTTCTC
>JAJYZQ010000077.1 GCA_021799835.1 bacterium
TACGCTTATTGAATTGCTTATTGTTATAGCGATTATTGGGATACTCGCAGCGTTGATCTTGGTCGCGCTCAATACGCTGTTGCCAAATTCCCGCGATGCAAAACGGGCAGCAGAAGCAAGTGAAATTGTTAAAGCGCTCAAATCATATGCTGTAGACCACAATGGTACCTATCCGGGACAAGGAACAGGATATGATGTATGCTCTGTATTTCCTAGTCAATGGCAAAGCCTAAGTACTTATCTTAATCCTTACATCAATCCCGTTCCTCTGGATCCGCTAAATGGTCAGCATGCAGTAAATGGTGATGTGTATCGATATTGTTATCAAGACGCTGTTGCAAACGGCAATGCTTGTCCTAACCGGACGAATAGCAAGGCCTTGGGGTGTCTTGATTATTATTTTGAAAGTGCCAGCCAATCCCAAGATCAGAAACTATGTGCTGGATCGCTGGTTGATTCAGGTGGAACGTATGACTGTATGATCCCGGTAGAATAATAATGATAGTGTTATGATTCGGCATCAAGAAAGTGAACGCCATCTTTCACCAGGAGAGCAGGAACGGTATGAGCCAATCCCTGCCACTTCAGAAATACATCTCTTATTTGAGGGGGATCAGCGGGATCGCCGAGAGGGCTTGCAGAATGCTGATATGGCGGCATATCTCTCTCATGAAAAAGACCGTGCGGCAAAAGCGCATGAGATCTATGAGGCATACAAGGTTGGCGAAGCAGTGCTTACGCCGCGCGAATGCGCAGAGCTTGCTATGATATTTCATCATCGCGATAATGCTGAAGATTATTATGTTGCATATGAACTTGCTAAGACTGCCGTGGAGAACGGCGAACATGATGCGCGGTGGTTGCAGGCTGCTGCTGAAGATCGGTATTTATTGAGCATTGGCAAGCGGCAGAAGTGGGGCACACAGTTTCGCAAAGAAAATGGCAAATGGGCGTATGATGGCGTATTGGCACCCGATGCGGAATCCGGCATCACTGATGAAATGCGTGCTGGGATGAATGTGCCGATAAGATCAGAGCAGTTACAAGCAATAGCGGAGAAGTATAAGGAGAGGAAGTAATATGGGAAAGTGGAATAACAACATATATGAACATATTTATCTGCGCGAGCAAACATAATTACGATAAAGTGGCGCCGGTCAAGGAGCAGCTGGAAGCGCTGGGACATAGTATTACTTTGCCGAATAGCTACGATGAGCCGATGAAAGAGGAAGAGGTGCGGCAGCAAGGGGCTGCAGCACACCGCGAGTGGAAGGCAATGATGCTGCACGAGCAGGAGGAGAAGGTGCGGGCAAATGATGCGGTACTGGTGCTCAACTTTGAAAAGCGGGGGCAGGCCAATTATATCGGCGGCGCTACATTTCTGGAAATATTCAAGGCGTTTGAACTCGGCAAAAAAATCTTTCTCTATAATCCCGTGCCGGATAATATTTTTACTGACGAACTCTTGGGTATGGGGCCGCTCGTGATCAACGGTGATCTCTCGCTTATATATTGATACTTGTTCGTTTATCGTGTATAACAAGTTGAATTAGTATTGGTGTTAACCTGTTGTGACGGTAAACGAAAATTCCACTCATAAGTTTAGCAGCGCACTATTTAAGCGCGGTATGCGCGTACTGTGGCGCTACCTTTTGCCTTATCGGAAGACACTTATCATTCTGATCATTTTCGGCGTGGTGAATGCCGGATCGGAGTCCTTTGTTCCGTATATTGCAGGAAAGATTGTTGATGCACTGATCGCCATAGCGCATAACACGCAGAGCAGCGTTTACTCTGTGCTTTTGCTGGTGGCGCTGTGGGGCGTGCTGCAAAGCATCAGCAATATCATTACGTGGCGGACAACGTATGAAAATGATCGCCTCAGCACGTTCTTGGGCGCTGAATATGTCGCGAATGCATTTGGTAAGCTGTTCGAGCTGCCCCTTGCATTTCATACGGCGCAAAAGCAAGGGGATCTGGGTGATCGGATCAGCCGCGCATCAAACTGGATGGATAATATTGTAGGCAATGTGTTATTGAGCTTGATACCGAATTTTATTACTATCATTGCCGCCCTTATCATCACGTTCATGATTAGCAGGATATTGCCGTTTGTGCTGCTCGCTGCTATTGGCGTGTATGCTATTATCTTGTGGCGCGCTATGCCGGGTATGGCAGGACTGCAGCATAAAATGAACAAAGCATACAATCGCGCGTATGGGTATGCCTATGATGCGCTCGGTAATATTAAAGAGATCAAACAGGCGGTAACGGAGCGGGAAGAACAAGAAAAGATCCGGAAAAAATTCGTGTCACGCGCCGCACAGTTCTGGGTTGAGATGAATGCGATCCTGCAGCGCCTCACTTTCTCGCAACGGCTTCTCGTGACACTCACCCAGCTTACATTATTTGTTATTTCTGTTTTCCTTGTGCGGAATGGTTCTCTAACTCCTGGAGAATTGGTGGCATTCAATGGCTATGCGGCGATGATCTTTGGGCCATTCATCGTACTCGGTCAGAATTGGCAAACCATCCAAAACGGCATGGTGGCGATCACGCGCGCAGAAGATGTCATTGCGCGCATGCCAGAAGAATATGAGCCAGAAGGAGCGGTCACACTTACTGCGCTGCGCGGCGAAGTTGTTTTTCATAGCGTGCATTTTACCTATGAACACGGCAAAGAAATATTGAGTGGTGTTACGTTTCATGTGCAGCCAGGGCAAAAAATTGCACTTGTGGGGGAGTCGGGCGCGGGGAAGACCACGATCATTGACCTTCTTTCCGGATTTTATTTTCCTGATCGCGGCAGCATCTCGGTGGATGGCACGGATATTCGCCGGCTTAATTTGAATGCGTATCGTGCGCGCATTGGCGTGGTTCCTCAAGAGCCAACATTGTTCAATGACACCGTGGGCGCTAATATCCGCTACGGCAATACGGGGAAATCTGAAGCTGATATGTTGCGTGCTGCGGCAGAAGCGCACGCTGATGAATTTATTGCGGCATTTCCGAAGCAGTATAAGCAGATCGTTGGTTGGCGCGGCATCAAGCTTTCCATCGGCCAGAAGCAACGCATTGCATTGGCGCGCGCATTCTTGCGCGATCCTGACATTCTCATTCTTGATGAGCCAACTTCCGCACTGGATGCGAAGTCCGAGCACTTTATCAAGCAATCA
>JAJYZQ010000078.1 GCA_021799835.1 bacterium
CAGTATGTTTTATAATAATAAGTGTGATATAAATATCAGATGCTATTACTATGCGGCGGAATATGAACAGCAGATCATTTACCTTAATCGAACTTCTGATCGTCATCGCAATCATCGGCATACTGGCGGCAATCATTATGGTCACGGTAACTGCAGCGATGGCGCGGGCGCGCGATGCGGACCGCTCCAGCGGCATTACGGAGATGCAAAAAGCTCTGGAAGAGTACTATATCCAAAACGGCTCATATCCTGCCGGCAAATGTGCCGCGTCGGGCGGCAGTTCATTGGGTTGTCTGCAGGTTCTGGTAACCGATGGATTATTGTCCGCTTTGCCTGTTGATCCGCAAGCTTCCTATTGTAATCCTGCGACAGGTTATTGTACGGAGTATGATTATCAATCCCCGGCAACGGGTTGGGACGGAGGAAGCAGCCATTGCGGTTCGGCTTTGGCGACGAACGGCGCGTATTTTTTCGCTTGGTCCGCGGAAACGGTGCAAAACTTCGACGCATACGGCGGCGGTAGCGTGCAGGCCGATCCCGATAAATGCGGCGGCGGATCGGGCAATAGCGACTGGCGCTGCTGCATCTATGTACAGTAAAACATGGTCCGGTTCCGGCAGCTTATCTTGACATTCCGTTCGAAATCGGTACAATCATTTCATTACCGCAGACAAGAGGTCACAGCGCGAGGCGCTGAATAAATCCTCTCGAGGTGATGTGATCTCTGCCGGCATTGCTGGCAGGATGTATGGTCGGCATCTCCTCTATCTGCGTGAATAGCGCAGTTTTTTGTTTGTTAGCAGAGAAAACTATGTTAACCCGAACACAGAAAAAAGAGATCGTAGAAAGCCTGACGCAAAAGCTGAAAGACCAAACTTCCGGCGTGCTTTTGAGCGCACAAGGGATAAAGGTGAAGGACTCCGAGGAATTGCGTACCGCATGCTACCAAGACCATATGGACTTTATGGTCATCAAGAAAAAGCTTTTGGCTTTGGCGCTGGAACAGGCAAATGTAGCAGTGGACATCATGCCTATGACCGGATTGGTCGGCGTTGCCCTCGGCTATGGCGAGGAAGTGATCCCCGCGAAAGTTCTGAGCAAGTTCGCAAAGAACAATAAGAACGTCATCATTTTCAGTGGCATCCTGAATGATGCTGCTATCACACCCGCACAAGTGGAGAATTTGGCGAAGTTGCCAGACATGGACACTATGCGTGCGATGGTGCTGGGAACGCTCAATGCTCCGGTTACCTCGTTCGTAGGGGTGTTGCAAGCGAATATCAGAAATTTTGTATTTGCGCTTAATCAAATAGCAGCAAATAAGTAACAACATAACATATATCTATGGCAGAAGAGAAAAAAGAGATCAAAGAGGTGCCGGCAAAATTCCAAAAGCTGGTAGAAGAGATTGAAAAGATGAGCGTTCTGGAACTTTCCGAACTGGTAAAAGTTCTGGAAGATAAGTTTGGCGTGAGTGCAGCTGCTCCTATGGCAGTTGCGGCAGCTCCTGCAGCAGGCGGAGAAGGTGCAGCAGCGGCTGAAGAAAAAACATCCTTTGATGTGATCTTGAAGAGCGGTGGCGAGCAGAAAGTGCAGGTTATTAAGGCCGTAAAAGATATCACTGGCAAAGGATTGAAAGAAGCAAAGGACTTGGTAGACGGCGCACCTCAGACCGTAAAGGCGGGTGTAAGCAAAGCAGATGCTGAAGAATTAAAGCAACAACTGGAAGCAGTCGGTGCAACCGTTGAGATCAAGTAAATCGCACTGAATTTTCGGGTATTCCGACATAAAAACCGCAGAAGTGCTCTGCGGTTTTTATGTCTTCGCATTTCGGTATTCCGTTGGTGATTTTATGACATTTTGTTTTTGTGCGGCCGTATTCATCACCTATATGAATGCATAGGTGTTTCAGTGTGCGGATAGCATACATATGTTTGTTATCCACAACCGCTATTATTGTATGAGCAATATAATTGTTCTATTATTAACGTAACTATAATTTCTATTAGTATGCAGAATAAATTAGGCAGGACATATACTATACTGCGATATATGGTACATAACGCACACTATCTGGTTTTTATCCTGTCTATAATTCTTCTCGGTTCTCTGCTCTTTATCCGTCTCTCTTACGCTGCCTGGTCCGAACCTTCTGTAGTTCCTCCCGGCAACAATACCAACCCTCCCCTAGACACCTCATCAACCAGCCAAAACAAGACCGGTGCATTAACTGTCGGCTCCACAACCAACTTCACTGCGGTCGGTATGTATGCGCCCATCTACTATGATGCAAACAATACCAATTACTATATCCAGCCGTCCAATACCGGTACCTCCGCGGTATTCGCCGGTTCTCTCGGTATCGGCACTACCGCTCCTCAAGCGGCGGTAGACATCCGCAGCGCAGCCAATCCCAATATCGGCATTCAACTCATTACCCCTGAGTATGGCTACACCAATGATTATATGTTTGGTACCGGCTATAACTTGTATTTCAATGGCACCAACTGGATTACGAATACCGATGGCGCCCAATCGGGAGGAGACGGTATTCTTGCCAACTATGGTGGCTATTCCTACGGCCTTACCTTTGTCACCATCCCCAGTGCCGGCGGTACCGCGCAAACCATCACTCCCGCGAACATCTTCAACTATGCCCGGATGGAGATCCTGGCTAACGGCAATGTGGGGATTGGCACCACTTCACCTTCTTATCCTCTTCAAGTAGCAGGGAATTGTGGCAGTGCGAATTGCAGAAATTTTTATGTTAATTATCCTGGAGGTGGAGGATTAGCAAACACAGAATTTTCCGCCTTAACTTACCCGAGTGGAGATGGATATAGTGCATGGACCGCATTATACGCGAAACAAGGATCCGCAAGCTATGCAGGACTATTTAATGGGAATGTTTCTATAATGAACGGCAACGTCGGTATTGGTACGGCTTACCCTAAAGCAAAATTTAGTGTAGCGTTCAATAATGATGATGAATTAAACGTATACTCTCCAGGAGATAATACTTTAGCTATCCAAACCACTCTAGATGGAAATGGACTGGGAACATATGGAGGAGCGAATAATGTCCTTACTTTACAGCCTTTAGTAGGCTATGTCGGCATTGGGACGACGACTCCCAATGCCGAATTAACGGTTAATGGTGCCTCCCGTAGCATTTC
>JAJYZQ010000079.1 GCA_021799835.1 bacterium
GGAGTCAGGCGTGAGCGAAGTCATCATCAATGCGCTCAAGACGAATTTTTGGGATGTAGATGAAATGGCAAACAAGATTATCAGTGTTCTCCGTCATAAGGAGTTATTTGAAACCCTGCAGGAAAATTCTTATAATGAATTGCCAAAGTTTAGTTGGGTGAATGCTGCGCGCAAATGCGTTGCGGTGTATCAGCGGGTTATAAGCTCATCAGCATAACGTAAATTCTATGCCATCTGTTTGTTTTTATTTTCAAGTGCACCAGCCATACCGGATAAAACACTATCCTATTTTTTCAATTGGCGAAGATCATCAGTATTTCAATAGCACGCAGGATCGCCTGGATAATGAAATGGTGCTGCGGAAAGTGCTGCGGAAAAGTTATTTGCCGGCGACGCAAACCATACTCAAGCTTTTGCAGGACAATCCTGATTTTAAGGCAAGTTTCTCATTTTCTGGCGTGGTCCTTGATCAATTTTTAGCGTATGCGCCAGAGATCATTGATCTCTTTCGTGCGGCGGTACATACCGGGCGCGTAGAGCTCTTGGACGAAACCTATTATCACTCACTCGCATTTTTATATTCGCGCGATGAATTCAAACGGCAGGTCGCGCTGCATCGCGCGAAGATCAAAGAATTATTTGACTATGAGCCGCGCATCTTTCGTAACACCGAACTCAGTTATAATAATGAGATCGGCAAGCTCGCAGAAGAAATGGGATATGATGCAGTGTTGGCGGAAGGCGTAGACTGGATCTTGGGTTGGCGCAACCCTAATTTTGTTTATAAGGTGGAGGGCGCTGATCATATTAAATTATTACTGAAAAACTATCGCTTATCTGATGATGTTGCGTTTCGTTTTTCTCAGCGAAGCTGGGAAGGGTGGCCGCTTACTGCAGAAAAATTTGCACACTGGATATCCAGCGTCAATGGCAATGGTGAAACGGTAAATCTTTTTATGGATTATGAAACCTTTGGTGAACACCAATGGGAGGATACGGGAATATTTGAATTTCTTCGCCACTTGCCGGAGATGATTCTGCGCAATCCGGATAATAATTTCAAAACGCCGAGTGAAGTGATTGATGCGTATGAGCCGCGGGGAAGCATTGATTTCAACTACCTCAGCTCATGGGCAGACATTGAGCGAGACCTGTCCGCATGGCTCGGCAACACTATGCAAAGCAAGGCAATGGCATCTGTTTATGCGCTGGAACAGCCAGTACTGGCAAGCGGCGATAAACGGCTTATTGCGGACTGGCGGAAGCTCCAGACATCTGACCACTTTTACTATATGTCCACGAAATGGTTTCAGGATGGCGACGTGCACAAATATTTTAATCCGTACGAAACGCCGTATGACGCATTTATCAATTATATGAACGTATTGAGTGATATGGAATACCGACTATCCATAGAAGTTCCCGCGGAACACGCCCTTATGCCCCAGTGGGCACCGGGCTCCGCTGTGTAATGTATAGGTTGGTGGGTTGTGGGGCAGCAATGTCACATAGCTCACTCAAGTAGCGTATGATCATTAACCGGATGCGCAATACTATACGATCCACGCGGCGCAGCACCAGGAAACCTTCGGTGCGGCGCGCACTAGTGCAAGCTAGCGCAGCAACAGCATTTTGGGAGCACGATGGAAAAGTGTTGTATAATTTGAAAGACCTGCTCGCTGCTTTACGGAAAATTGATGGAGAAATCTTTGCGTTTCACGTAACCAAAGAAAAAAATGATTATGCTGATTGGACGGCGGTAGTGCTGGGTGATAAAGAGCTTGCTCGCACACTGCGGCGCATAAGAACATTGCGCACCACTATACAAAAAATAGCCAAACGGCTGGAAGAGTACGCGTAAACTATTTGTGTTATGGAGGAAGATTTTGATTTTACCCCTGAGGATGCCAAGCCATCTGCCGATGTGGTCTTTGAAGTCTCTTGGGAGGTCTGCAATAAAGTGGGCGGCATCAATACGGTGATCGTTTCCAAGGCGCAGGAGATGATGCGCATTTATGATGGCGGCTATTATGCTGTTGGCCCCTATAAGCCCGACCAATTCAAGGGAGAATTTCATGAAATTATGCCGGATGGTGCTATGATGACGGCATTTAGCGATCTCTTGCGTGAAGGCATTCGGTGCCATTTTGGCAAATGGCTTATTAAGGGCGAGCCGTTTGCTATCCTGATTGATTTTTCTGATTTTATCAGCAGAAAAGACCAGATCAAAACAGAACTCTGGAATGCGTTTAACATTGATTCGCTTAACAGCCCGTGGGACTATGATGAAGTGATGATCTGGTCGTATGCTGCGGGCAAGGTGATTGAGCGCATAGCACAGCTTTTTTCCGGTAAAAAACTATTGATGCATTGCCATGAATGGCTTGCAAGCGGCGCACTCTTATACCTGAAAATGCGAGAGCATAAAGACATTGCGACGGTATTCACGACCCATGCCACGGTGTTGGGGAGAAGTTTGGCGAATGGCGGAATAAATTTCTATGATAATTTTGACCGCATTGATGTGCGCAAGTCTATTTACGCGCAGGGTGTGCAAGCAAAAGCGCTGACCGAAGCCGCTGCAGCCCAGCACGCGGATGCATTCACTACAGTGAGCGCTATCACCAACGAAGAAGCAACACATTTCCTCCAACGCGGAGCGGATGTGCTGCTGCCTAATGGATTAGAGATCGGAAAGTTTCCCAACCTTGAGCAGATTAGCTTGAATCACAAGGTCAAGCGCAATCGCTTGCGATCATTTTTACTGTACTACTTTACGCCGTATTATCAGATAGACGTGGAAAATACGCTGTTCTATTTCTTAGCGAGCCGGTACGAATTTGAAAACAAAGGCATTGATGTTTTTATTGAAGCGCTGGGCAAGCTGAATGATCGGCTCAAGAGTGTGCCGCACGCGAAAACTATTGTGGCATTTCTCTTCGTTCCCTCAAACATTAAGGGAATTGACCTCAACGTCATCAATAATCGTGAGATCTTCCGCGAGGTGGAAACGGAAGTGGACGATTCTATAGAAGATATTAAGAATCAGCTGATGTATTATGCGTTCAGCAAGCAAGATATTAGCAAGGAAAAAGTAT
>JAJYZQ010000080.1 GCA_021799835.1 bacterium
CGGTGGTTGCCGGCATTGATCCTATCGCGGGACTGTTTCTCTTTACCGTTGGCGGCGGCATTACGATGGCATTGCTAGAAAAGAAAGCTGCTGATCGCGATGTGCAGATCGGCACCGTGCTTGCATTTATGTTGGGCGTCGGCGTACTTTTTATTAGTTTATACACTGGCTATGCAACAGAAGCATACTCACTACTGTTTGGCCAGATTCTCGGCATCAGCACACGTGACGTATTGATCACGCTTATTGCTGCTCTCGTACTTATCATCAGCATTACCGTAATCTACCGGCCGCTCCTCTTTTCCTCCCTTGATGAATATGTAGCGGAAGCAAAGGGTGTGTCGCTTATGCTGATGAGCGTTATTTTTATGATTATGGTAGCTGTTGCCACATCCATAGCCGTTCAAGTGGTCGGTGTGCTTTTGATCTTTGCACTGATGGTAACGCCTGCTGCTGCAGCTCAGCGCATTACCACAAATCCCTTGCAAGGCATTGCAGTATCCGCATTGATCGCATTATTGTGCACGTGGTTCGGTCTATTTATCTCATTCTATCTTCCTTATCCGGTGAGCTTTTTCATTACTACTTCCACATTCTTAGTATATCTGGTTACGCGATTCATTACTCGCCGAGCATAATTACTTTATGCTTTTCCTATAATAAAATGAAAAAGGCCTACCGCAGTATTATGCATTGGCAGGCCTGTTCTTCTTCCGTCACGATGTACGGAAGGTTAGGGGGTTGCGGCGTCCACCAGAGATTCAATGAGCGGCCCTTCTCCAAAGATATCTCGCGACTCAAGACCGTTGTCAGTCCTGAGCCGCAGGCCTTCGCCCGGAGTCCACTGATACTCGTTCCCACATCCGTAGGAGCACGAGTAGTTCGCGTAGATTCCCGGTTCATAGCCCCGGAGAATGGGAGAAGGATGCCGACGGAAGGAGGAAGTCATTTCCCCCTCATCTCGTTCCATCTGCTCACCGCATACCGGGCACTTCATTGTCTCTACCCCCTTCAAAGAAGTAAAATATTATACCATAAAATATAAAAATAAGCAACAATCATTTACGGTATGCCAGCGGTCAGCGTACTTTGCTCTTTTGTGGTGTTTCCGCTTATCATCATCGCAGCAGACAAAATATTCCGTGCAGTAATTCCGCTAAAACCGCCATTTCCACGGCGGTTTTTTTCGAACATGGCGCGGTCAACACAAATCTTCGCGGAGGATGCTGCATCGATCACGCTCATCTCCATGCCGTACCGACAAAACTGGATCTGCTTGATGACTTGATAAGCGCTTTCAGGTCGCGCCCAATCAATTCATGGGAAGACCTGGCTCGATCATTCCGCCAACAGCAATCTTACCTGTACTACGAAAACCAATCCGCTCAACAGTACTTATTTGATGCACCCGATAATATGCCCGCGCAATATATCAGAAAGTTGCTTGCAAAAAAATTGGGACGACCGAACCAGTGGAATTGGATGACCGATCCGACCCTTGATAAAGTGGCAAAAACAACTGATCTGCTGTCCAATGTATGGGAATAAATCGCTGCAAAAGAAAACCGCAAACTTATCGGACCGATCATAAAAATATCCCGCCGGTATAGGCGGGATATTTTTAATAGCCGGCATGGTGTTTATTGTTGTGTCGGAACGATTGGACTGCCGGTTGGATAATAGTTCGCCTCCTGCTGGTTGATTTGGAAGATCGCGCGCCAATCATAACCAAAGTCCGCCAATTGGTCGGGCGTCATCTCCAGCAGATGCTTTACCGCCGTACCGCCGGGATATTCCACAACCTTATAGATGAAGTCTGTCCCCGCAACTTGGTACAAGTCGGAAGTTTTGTAAGAATCCAGAACAGGCTGATTCACGTGGACAATCGTATTCCATGATAAGGTTTGATACATATTGAAGATATCCGGATTGAAAATATGCCGCTTATAGCAGTAGGCATTGATGACATAGACATTGATACCGTCCGGACCCATAATCTCCGTTCCTTCCGGCAGATTATCGTCACCGCAAAGCATTACGGTCGGCTGTGCGACCACGCCACCGTTCGTTACAATCGGCTGCTGCTGATTTACCGTAATAGTAACACTTGCTGTTGCAGATTGCCCCGTACTGTTGAAACAATTGAGTGTATACGTGGTGGTTCCTGATGGCGTTACCGTCATCGATCCGGATGTCGGCTCGCTACCCGACCATCCGCTGCCTGCCGTACAATATGTTGCATTCGTGGAATTCCAGATCAGCGTGGTAGAACTGCCTTGATTGATGAATGTTGGGTTCGCCGTGATAGTTACGGTTGGTTGCTGTTGCTGCTGATTGACGGTGATGGTTACGCTTGCCGCGCCGGTTTGGCCGGAGTTGTTGAAACACGTCAGGGTGTACGTTTGGGTGGACGTCGGATATACCGTCTGTGATCCTGAAGTTGTTTCACCTCCTGAAAATCCTGCGCCACTCGTTGCAGTACAACTCGTTGCGTTTACAGCATTCCAGGTGAGTATAGAGGAACTGCCCTGACTGATGACGGTTGGATTTGCAGAGATCGTTACTATTGGTTGCTGTTGCTGCTGATTTACCGTAACCGTGACGCTTGCCTGTGACGACTGGCCGATGTTGTTAGAGCACGTAATGGTATAGGTCTGCGTGAAAGAAGGAAACACTACCAAAGAGCCGGACGTTGATTCGCTGCCAGAAAATCCTGCTCCGGTAATTGCCGTACATGATGTTGCATTGGTAGAATTCCAGATCAGCGTGGTAGAACTGCCTTGGTTAATGAAGGTGGGATTTGCGGTGATAGTTACGGTTGGTTGCTGTTGCTGCTGCTGATTTACCGTAATGGTAACACTTGCTGTTGCAGATTGCCCCGTACTGTTGAAACACGTAATGGAATACGTGGTGGTAGCTGATGGCGAGACTACTGCAGATCCTGAAGTTGATTCGCTGCCAGAAAATCCCGATCCACCTGAAGCAGTGCAGCTGGTCGCATTCGTGGAATTCCAGATCAGCGTGGTAGAACTGCCTTGATTGATGAATGTTGGGTTCGCCGTGATAGTTACGGTTGGTTGCTGTTG
>JAJYZQ010000081.1 GCA_021799835.1 bacterium
GCTCTGCATACAACCGCGGCGCAAATCAGGAAGATCGCGGACAATTCGGTAAAAAAGAAGAAGTATTCGGCGCAGATGGCGCCGCACCCTTTTACCGGCGCAGCGCACTGGAAGATGCAAAGATATCTCTGGATGGCAAGAGCGAATATTTTGACGAGGATTTTTATATTTACAAGGAAGATGTGGATCTCGCGTGGCGGCTGCGGATCTTCGGCTGGCAGACCACATACGATCCACAATGTGTCGGATTTCACGGGAGAAGTGCGGGAGACCTTATGGTGGGCAAAAAAAATATTATTGCCGACACCAAAAAGCTGCTCGCACACCGAAGTGCAATGTCTGGCCTCAGCAAATCGTATTCATTTAAGAACCAGCGGCTGATGCAGATCAAAAATGATTATGGTCCACTGATGCTGCTGGATATTTTCCCCATCGCTCTGCGAGAATTTGCGGGGAATGCGTATGCGCTGATCTATGAGCAGTATTTCTTCTCCGCATGGCACGACATCATCCGCCTCACTCCTCGGATGCTGCGTAAGCGCGCGCTCATTATGCGCCACAAAAAGTCCAGTATTGCCGCGATGGCAAAATGGCTGAACCAGTAATAAATTATCCTACGCTATGACGCTTTCTATTATCATCAACCATTACCGCAAACCTCATCTCTTGCGCCTATGCCTGCAGTATCTGGAAAAGAACTTGGGTGACCTGCAAAAAGAAACAGAGATTATTGTCGCTGACGGTGGAGCACTCAACGATACTGCATATATGATGCGCACAGAATTTCCTGGCGTAACGTACATTCCTTTCGTTGTGAATGTTGGCTTTAGCAAACTCGTGAACGCCGGCATAGACCGCGCACAAGGAAAATATGTTTTTGTGCTGAACGCTGACATTATCCTGCCAAAATCCGGGCTGATAGAGCAGCTCATCACGTATATGGAACAAAATCCCGACATAGGAATGATAGAACCGCAACTGCGCAACTTTAACGGCTCCGTGCAGCAAACATATTTTGATTATTATACGCCTATGACGACGATCTATCGTCGCCTGCCAATCCTGGGAAAAACTGTTGGCCGTCGCGATCTGCGCCGGTTTCTTATGCGCAACGCAGACACCACCAAACCATTGGAAGTGTTTTGGCTGATGGGTTCAGCATTCTTAATGCGTACAGCAGACGTTCGCGCCATAGGCAAAATGGACGATCGGTTCTTTATGTACTTTGAAGATGTTGACATCTGCCGCAGATTCAAGCTACACAGCAAAAGGATCATCTATTATCCCCTTGTCTCGCTCTACCACTACCACCAGCGCGCCAGCAACGCAAACAGCATTTTTGGTATGTTAATGAATCCCTACACCTGGATTCACCTGGAAAGCGCATGGAAATACTTTCAAAAATATCATTTTCAATCTACTATTAAAATGAGAAAATAATGTTGTCATCCTGAACCTGCCTACCGGCAGGCAGGTTTGTTTCAGAATCAAGATGACCGTTAATGTACTCTTCACCACATCACTATGTCTCTTAAAACCGCAGTATGGATCGGCGTATTCATCGGTGGAACAGTGGGCAGTTTTGTACCTTTCCTTTGGGGAGGCGGATTGCTCGCCTCAGTGCTCTGGAGTAGCATTGGCGGCGCAGCAGGCATCTATGTTGCGTATAAACTGTTCAGGTAGCATACCGAAAATATGTGTGCTATGATAAGCAGAGAATAAACACGAGCCTTATGAGGTGGTCGCGCACACAACAATCATTCACTCTTATAGAATTGCTTATTGTCGTCGCGATAATCGGCATTCTTGCGGCACTCATTATTGTTTCTGTCACCACCGCATCTGCAAAAGCACGGGATGTAAAGCGGCAGGAAGATCTGAAAAATGTTCAAAAAGCTCTAGAAATGTATTACACCAGCAACGGCAGCTATCCATCTACGGGAGGTGCTGTGTGGGGTGATTGTGGATACGGTTCACACACACTCACCGGATCAAACGGCTGGGTGCCGAATCTTGCACCAACATATATTCCATCATTGCCACTTGATCCAAGAAACGAAGTTGACTGCACGGGAGCATCTAATAGTAACGCTTGCTACATATATATTTCTGACGGCACCAATTATAAACTTTCTGCATTAAGAACAGTAGAAACCACACTACCTACAGCAACAAACACCCTACAAAATTTTTGGGATCCCCAATACGGTGTTGGAGCGCCGGGCGATGTGGGAGCTCCCGCTGATTGTAGATATTCTCTCTATACCCCCGGCGCTAAAGCATGGTAAAGAACTTGCTTGCTCCACACCATAAAACCCCGCTGCAAAGGATTGGACTTGAAGAGCTCAGACCGAATCGATTCAGGATGACCGTGACAACAAACTATACCTTCTTCGCCGCACTCACCACTACCTTCCCTTTTTTAATATCTGCTTGTACAGTATCCCCTGCTTGTACGGTGCCAGCGATGATCTGCTTTGCCAGTTCGTCCAGCAATTCACGGTTAATAAGGCGCTTTAAGGGGCGTGCGCCATATTCCGGATCATATCCCTTGTCCGCAAAATATGCGCGCAAGTTCTTAGTTACTTCCAATATGATTTTCCGTTCTTGCAAGCGTTGTATCGCTTCCGCGATCTGAATATCTACAATTTTTTCCAACACCTCCAAGGTTAAGCTATTAAATACGATGATCTCATCAATGCGATTGAGAAATTCTGGCCGGAAATATCCTTTCAGCACTTCTTCGGCTGCCGCTGCTTTTTCCTCGGCGGTTTTCTTTTTCTGAATCTCTGTACTTGCGAGATTTGAGGTCATAATAACAATGGTATTTTTGAAGCTCACCGCCCTTCCTTTACTGTCAGTCAGCCGCCCCTCATCCAAAATCTGCAAGAGTATGGTGAGCACATCACGATGCGCTTTTTCTATTTCATCAAAAAGCACCACGCTATAGGGTTTTCGCCGCACTTGCTCGGTCAGCTGCCCGCCTTCTTCATACCCCACATAGCCGGGAGGTGAGCCAATGAGTTTCGCTG
>JAJYZQ010000082.1 GCA_021799835.1 bacterium
ATGCGCGCAGCTGCGGGTAGTTCTCCGCTACCGCAAACAAACTTTTGAGCGTCTGGGAAAGCTGATTTTCCGCTTGGATCTTGTCTGCCACCCCTTGAGCTTTTGCAATGCTCGCGCGAACTTCGGCGACATGCTCAAACACTTCTTGCTCGTGCGTAGCATACCCCTTCACGGTCTCCACGAGGTTGGGGATCAGATCATAGCGGCGCTTGAGCTGCACATCAATATCAGACCACGCTTCGCGCATACGATTGCGCTTGGTGACCAAGGTATTGAACATCGTGGCAACCGCCAGTATCACAATGACAACAATACCGATCAGAATGTAAAAACCAATCATATAAAGCCATTAGTAGTACGCCCATCACTTTTATTCCCGAGCACCGGCATCCGAAAATGCCTCATCCACATCCTCTTCCATCTCTTTTATGCGCGTCTGCTCGTATTCCATCTCGTCTGTCAACTCCCGCTTAATATCTGTGCTTTCTTCTTCCTGAATGGCATCAAAATCCTCCAGGTGTGCCTGCAGAAATGCGGTCACTGCCGCCTGGCCATCCTCATCATCCGTACCCTGCTGGTTGACCAGCGCTTCCAGGTCTTTCAGCTCTGCGGAATCAAGTTCCTGCGTAGCGCGAAAAAGCACGCGATCAAAGAGCAATTTATTCATCTTGCCCAAAATGCTGTCGGAGCGCTCTTCGTCGAGGTCTCCCAACTCCAAATCATCTAATGTGGTAGAATCAAACGTTTCCATACTGGTCATAATACGATGTACGTAGGTAAGTTTCATTATACACAAATCCGTTTAGCCAAGCAACTCCGCATGTTCTTTCTTTATCTGCGCCAAGAAATCCTGTGCGCGCTTGATGCTTTCGGGCTTGTTGAGCTGCAGATCAGCGATAGCGCGAGCAGCATCTTTGCGGAGTTTGCTGAATGCTGTTTGATTCAATGCAGCCGGCAACTGCTTCGCATTATGCGCCTGATGGATGCGCTGCAGCTTTTTCTTAATATCCTCAAGCGCCCCCAATGCATCATCGCTTTCTATGCCATTTTCCACATTCTTCCGCGCAATAAATGCAGTGCGGCGCAGCAATTCCGCTGAAGTGAGTGGCAGATGATAGGTGCCAACACGCTTTTTCTCCGCCCATATCGCATCACGCGCAGTTTTCAGCAGCTCTCTGCGCTCTTTATCTGTTGCTGCATCCCCCGTTGGTGACAAGCTTTCCAAATATTTTACATTCGCCCGCAGCATTTTAATTCTTCCTCCTCGCGTAAGCGGAATGAAAAATGTGCTCGCAATATGCGATTCCTGTTTTTCCGCCTTTTCCCGCAGTGACTCCGCATCTTTGCCGACCATAAACGCTGCACCTTCTTTGATCGCCCGCCAAACAAACCCTTTTGGCAAAAATCGCTGTGCCTGTTCTTCTTGCGCAGTCATTTCATCCAGTCGCGCTTCTGCAAGTCGCGCTAATGCTGCCTTGCGCGCTTCGGGATCTTTTTGGTCTTTTAGCTCGTATTCTAGTTTTTCCCGATAGGCATCCATAACCATCACATAGGCGGGATTAGTATCCGGATCCTCGCCGTTATGCACACTCCGCTGCCGCAGGGCGACGACCATTTTTTCAAGCTCCGAAATGCTTTTTCCTTCCACTTCCGCGACAGAACTGAATCCTATTGCTTCGCGCTCATGAGAGCGTGTGGAAATATCTCGCGAGAGTTTGCGAAGAGCTTTCCGCATCGTACCCCGAGGCAAGAGATTCAACTCCACTTCCAGTTTTGCCTCCGCAACGCGAAGCTGTTCATCAATCCACTCACTCGCCCGATCGCCTAAATGCTCCAGCACCAGTTCTTTATAATTCTTCTCCAGTTCACTCTTCGGCAAAACGCCTTCCCGACGCACCGACGCTTCAGCCCAGCGCGCCCGCGCATGCTCTAGGCGCCAATTACCCATTGCGGTATTGAGTTGCAAAATATCTCTATAGGTATTAGGATTTTGCGCATAGTCCAGAGACAAATAATTGGTCAAGCTATCACTGTCAGTTATCTCGTGCGGAAAACCTAGTTTATCCCGCATTGTAGCACGGATAGTTTCATCCCCTGCGCGCATCCGCTCTTTCAGCGCCTTTGCCCGCTCGCGAATATCGCGCGTCACAAATGCAGTGCTTGTTATAGGAGGATCAACAAATTCCGCGCCCATAATAGTGCTCATCTCTACCGCAAAAGTGTCAATATTCTGCTCTTTTCCCAACGTTTCCAATTCGCGATCAATTTTACGATTGAAATATTCCTCCAGACCCTTGAGATGTTCAATAAGCTGATCGCGTTTTTCCGCGCCGCCCAAAAGCTCTTCTTCTATTTTCCGTATATCAGTATGTTTTTCCGTAAGCAATCCTTGGAGAGATTCGGAAAACTGCCGCATCTGCTGTTCAAGCTCATCGGGTGTTCCGCCGTCTTTAATGAACTGCTCATATTGCGCAAAAAATTCTTGATGATGCGCATCAAATTGATCGGCAGTGACCGGCCCATTTTTTGCTGCAACAGCAATATCAAGCAGCGATTGTACTTCGTCAAATTGTGCATAGCGCTCATTGAGAATAGTTTGCTCACGCCCCATTGCGCGAAGCAATTCATGCTGGCTTGCTGGGGCTGATTCCTTGGATTCCTTCGGTCTTTCTTTCGTATTTGTGTGTGCAGAGAGTTTTTTATCCAACTGCTCATATTCCCGCTGCAACTGTTCTTCTTGTGCGCGGATCTCCGCTGTGCGATATGCAGTATGCTGAAGTTTTTCCAGCTTTTCTTCAATTTCCCGGATACGCGCTTCATCGCGCGCACGCTCTTGCTGCTTATGATCTTGATCCGATATTTTCTGTTCTGCATCCGGGGCAGGTTGCTCCGGCGAGAATATTGATTCCCGCTTCCCTTCTTTAATGTCATGCAAATAATCCGCAGCTTCTTCTGCAGTCATTTCGTTTTTCTCGCGTCTTTTTGTTGGCGATTCATCCGAAGGCAAAGTACCGCGCTCCGCAC
>JAJYZQ010000083.1 GCA_021799835.1 bacterium
ACCCACAACCGCCAGACGATGCAGTGGGCAGACGTGCTGTATGGCGTTTCTTTGAATAAAGACGGCATATCAAATCTCTTGTCACTCAAAATGGAGGGATAGGAGACCAGTCATCCTGAACCTGCCGGCCGGCAGGCAGGCGTATTTCAGGATCTCATTCGCAAGATTGTACGTAGTTCTACTATTAGGGATTCCGAAACGAGTTCGGAATGACAATATAGGATAATCATCTGAGATTCCTCATTTATCCATTGCATACAGACCGGCATAAGAGTATACTAATAACATAGTATTAATTTCTATCTCTATGATTACGCTGTATGGGTTTTTCTTTGATATTGCAGCGCTCTTGGCCATCATAGCACTGATGTATCGCGGCTATCGCAAAAGCCCGAACACACTGACATTGTACTTTCTCATATACTTCATACCGTATATCTTGTTCTTTGCGGCATTTGCTATGCCTTTTGCTGCGTTGATCAAGGGCACACCGCAGCAATTTGCCGTCGGTATGGATTGGGGATATATTTATGCCCACGTATTTCTGTACTTGTCATTTTCCGCTATGGCGCTCATTGTTGGCGAAGCATTCTGGAAGCGCGGCAAAATGTTTCTTTTCTGGGCGAGCATGGTTGCCGGAATTGTTGTGACGATAGTCAATATCATGTATCCCAATACCGCGATGTTGGATATTGCGAGCAACGTGACTTTAATGAACGCGCAGAAGATCGTAGGCACATTGATCGGCATCTATGCGAACGCCTTATTCTTGCCGACCGTGATCTTGTTCGCATGGCAAGGATTCAAGCAAAAAGGCACATTTCGCGTACGCAGCTTGATTTTGGCGGCGGGATTTTTGGTCCTTGGTGTCGGCGGGCCGCTTCATGACCTTGCGACCACGCCGGGCCAGTTTATGCTTGCGGATGTGTTATCTACTGTTGCGAATATTACCATCGGCGTGGGCGCGTTGTACCGCGGCAAAGGTGCTGCGGCAACTCCCGCGCAACCGTCAGTTTCGTCAAATAACCCGCCTCGCGTTGATGCGCCGGCGGCTGTGAATGCATAAAAGGTTATGGTATTAGTTTGTAATGTATATTGCGTATGTCTACAGAAGGAAAATTGCATAAAGCAATGATGGTATTGCGAATTCTTTTCGCGTGGTTCTTTATATATGCGGGGTTGACCAAGATATTTAACCCCCATTACTCTGCAGTAAGTTTTTTGCTTGGCTCAAAAGTATTCACGCCGCTCTATCACTGGTTTGCAAGCAGCACGATGATTGGCTTTATCAATTTCACCTCCGAGTGGCTGATCTTAGCGCTGGGCGTATTCGTCCTGTTCGGTTTTTTGCCCAAATGGACGGCGTGGGTGGGATTCGTGTTAATGTTCCTCTTCTACTTCCCCAAGCTTAATCCCTTTCCATTCGTACAGAATGGATTTCTGGTGAATGATGATATCTTCTATGCGGTGGTGTTCCTAGTTCTTCTGTACTCGGGCACGTACCAGCGGTGGAACTGGAAGCATTTGATCGGCAAAAAAGCGTAAAGAAAAAATAACAGCTCTATCAGAAACAAGCCTATGTACGAGTAGGCTTGTTTTAGGATTCAATGCTTGTCCGCAGTTCATTATGCATGTATAATAAATCAAAGTCATTAGTATCAGTAAATATATAATGAATATGGCATTAATAAAAGCGATAGAAAAAGATCAGGTGGACGCCGCAGCGTTACCGATCTATGAAGATTTTGAGAAAGGCGGATCGGTACCGGAATGGGTAGAAGTAATGGCAAACAATCCCCAGATTCTCAAGGGGTTCGTGGAATTATTTCATGCCGTGATGGGTCCCGGCGCAATAGAAGCAACGCTCAAATGGAAGATCGGCTATGCGGTATCAGAGATGCTGAAGTGCAAATTCTGCCTTGCAGCAACTACCGGTATGATGAAAAAGTTGGGCGCTACTGATGAAATGATCAGTGATATCACATCAGGGAAAAATCTCACGGAAGATGAAAAAGAGATCTTGGATATGGTGCGAGACGTGACCGCAGACGGGCACCTGGATAATCCCACGTCATTTGAATATCTGCAAAAGAAATTCAACGACGAGCAGATCGTGGAGATCGTATCCGTGATGGGATTGTTCAATTATCTCAATCGGTTCAATAACACCCTCAATATCTTACCGCAGTAAAGAACACACCAGCGTATGTAATTTCGTGTGATCTGTCTGATGCAAACACCCCACTCAAATGGGGTGTTTTATGGTGTAATTTTTAAACTGTTTGTAGCATATAATTGCATAGAGTTTATCCACATAGTAAATAAATACATTATGTTATACTGCTGTAGTATCTACACATACGCTTACTTATGATTAAAAATGATCCTCATAAACCGAGACTCGTCTATAGTAATGTCGTGCGTTGGCGACAGCAATTATTTCTGTATGTGCGCTCTAGCAATCCTTTATTTTCCGGATTGCTTTTTATTGTCCTCGCATTGCTTTGGAGTTTCCTTTTATTCTTACGCCTCTCTTACGCTGCCTGGTCTGAACCCACTGCTGCAGCGAATAAAGTGTATGTAGATGCAAGTAGTGGGGGTGGGGGAAACATGTTGATTACATGGGAGAGCTTGCAATGTGTGAGTAATTATTCCCCAGGGCAAGGAGCTCCAATATGTCCAACAGGATATACGCTTGCCTACGCAGGTTATGGGCCGTATATACAAGCTGGTAATGGAACCGCAAATACTCCCGGTATAGTTGCGGATAATTGTGGAAACAGTACTTCTGAATGGCAAGCATATTCCGGTAGTGTAAATGGATATTCTGCTCTTATGAATAACGGTCCGGGTTGTTATTATGTTAACACCTGCAATGTCTGCGTAAAATAACCACTCATCTGCTATACTGATATATGGTCATAACAGTCACGGTAAATAAAAAGATCATAAGAAGTGGTATTGCAATGCTGCTTGTTGGTGTTTTTGTTTC
>JAJYZQ010000003.1 GCA_021799835.1 bacterium
CACATACTCTGGAAAGGGTATGAAAGGCCAAACTGCCCGTGCTGGTGCGCGTGTGCGCCCCGCAGTACGTGACCTTATTAAACAGATCCATAAGCTACGCGGCTATGAAGCGCGTTCTCGGCGCACTGCTATTACGCTTTCTTTGCGCATCTTGGAAGAAGCATTTGCAGCGAATGAGACGGTTAGCCCGCGGACTGTGCGTGAAAAAGGCCTTGTTGCAAACACTGTTGATCGGAAAACTCCGTTGAAGATCTTAAATACCGGAGAGCTGCACAAGGCGTTGATCATATCGGGCATTGCAGTATCGCGCACTGCGGAAGAGAAGATCCGCAAAGCCGGCGGCAGCATAGAACAGGCGACCAAAACCAAATGAAAGAAGCCTTTTTAAAAATTGTGAAAGATCAGCAGCTGCGCAGTAAGATCATTTTTGTCTTACTGATGTTTGTGGTGTTCCGACTGCTTGCGGCAATTCCTGTTCCGGGCGTGGATGTGATGAAGCTCCAGGCCTTTTTTGCGCAGAACCAACTGTTCGGTCTTATTAATGTGTTCACGGGAAGTGCGATGAACAATATGTCGCTGGTTATGCTTGGCCTTGGCCCCTTCATCACAGCGACCATTATTATGCAGCTGTTTACTATGCTTTCGCCGAAACTAAAAGCGCTCTATCAGGAGGAGGGCGAGCGAGGCAGGCAAAAATTTAACCAGTACGCACGGCTGATCACTTTTCCCCTTGCACTCTTGCAGGGGTTTGGTATGTTTTCCTTACTGAAATCACAAGGCATCATTTTGCCATCGGTGAATACGCTGACTATGGTTACCATGTTGATCACTGTAGCGGCCGGTGCGACATTTCTGATGTGGATAGGCGAGCTTATTACGGAAAAAGGCATTGGCAATGGCGTATCACTATTGATCTTTGCAGGCATTGTATCGCGCTTGCCGGCCGGCGTACAGCAGGCGATCATCAATTACTCTCCTGCACAGCTGATGAACTATGCGCTGTTTTTGCTGGTTGGATTGGTCGTGATCGCTGGTGTGGTTATTGGTACGGAAGGCGAGCGGAAACTTGCAGTTTCTTATGCGAAGCGCATCCGCGGAAATCGGATCTATGGCGGCGTGTCCACATTCTTACCGATCAAAGTCAACCAAGGCGGTATGATCCCGATCATCTTCGCACTCTCGGTAATGCTTTTCCCCAGTATGACGGCAAATTTCTTTATCAATTCAAAGATCCAGTGGCTTGCACATCTTGCTACGTTTATGTCCGGCTTGGTGCAGAATCAGCTCCTGTATGGGATCGTCTACTTCATTTTGGTTATTCTCTTTACGTTCTTCTATACGGCAGTTACCTTTGATCCCCATGCGATCGCAGAAAATCTGCAGGCGCAAGGCGGGTTCATTCCGGGCATTCGGCCAGGAGCGAATACAGTCAAATATTTAGAGTACATTCTCTATCGGATCGTTCTCGTGGGCGCGCTCTTCTTGGGTGTTATTGCGGTCATTCCGGTCATTATGCAGGGAGTCACCGGCAATACGAATTTCACTATTGGCGGCACGGCGATCTTGATCGTTGTTGCAGTAGTGTTGGAAACCTATAAGCAGATCAAAGCGCAGGTCATTATGCGCGACTATGCGTTGTGATGCATAAGGCGTGATACTTTTCTTCTGAACTATCCCGCTTGAGCGGGATAGTTTTGTTTTTGCCTTATGAGGGTTTTATGCTATGATGAACAGTATTCTTGAATATCAGCAGTGCATGAGCAAACCGCATATCATTATATTATTGGGCAATTCCGGTGCAGGCAAAGGAACGCAGGCAGAGTTATTGCTTCAAACGTATTCGTTGGAGTATATCGGCTCAGGAAATTTATTGCGCACATTCTCGCAAAGTGATCACTTCAGTGCGCGCAAGATCAAACAGATTATGGGGGCAGGCAGATTCGTGCCGAGTTTTTTGATCGGATCACTCTGGACGCAGATCTTTGAACACATAAAGAATGCGGAGTCATTTGCCGGCTTCATCTTGGATGGCAGTCCACGGCGCATGGAAGAAGCGGAGGTGTTGGATGAGGCGCTGGCGTGGTATGAGTGGGAGCAGTATGCGCGCTTTATCTATTTGCATATTTCCGATGAGGAAGCATTGCGGCGTATTACGCACCGCAAGGTGTGCAGTGCGTGTGGGCATACTATCCCGTATACTGCAGACACGGCACATTTGGAGCGCTGCCCGCAGTGCGGCGGCGCATTGGTAGTGCGTGCCGATGACAAAGACATCCACGCCATACAAAGCAGAATTGCAATGTTTAAAAAAGAAGTAGAGCCGGTATTAGAGCGCTATCGCAGCAAAAATGTCCTGATCACCGTAAATGGCGAGCAGCCCATTGCTCACGTACTGCGCGATATAGAACAACAATTAGCATAACTATGACGATACGAACTCCTGCAGACGAGCAACAATTGCGAAAAAGCGGCACCATCTTGTCTGCGACGTTAATGCAGGTCAAAGCGGCAGTGCGGCCAGGCGTGCGCGCTGCAGAACTGGATCAACTTGCTGAACGCTTGATCCGCGCGGCAGGGGGAAAGCCAGCGTTTAAGCATTATAACGGTTTTCCGGCGGCACTTTGTGTGTCCATAAACGACGAGATCGTTCATGGCGTGCCAACTGCGGAGGTGATCATTCGTGATGGCGACGTGGTGAAGCTAGATCTCGGCGTGAACTATAATGGCTATTATACGGATAAGGCGACCACTGTTGCGGTAGGAGAAATTGATTTTGAAGCGCGCCGTATGATCGCGGTGAATAAAAAAGCGCTAAAGATCGCTATCGTTAATGCTAAAGCCGGCAAGAAGACAGGGGACATCGGCAATGCAGTAGAGCGGTATGTGGAAAAACAAAATTTCGGCGTTGTGCGGGAATTGTGCGGACACGGTGTGGGTAAGGCCGTCCATGAACAGCCGGACATTCCTAACTACGGCTATCGCAATTCCGGAGATGTGCTCAGGGAAGGGATGGTCATCGCTATAGAGCCTATGGTCACTATGGGTGATTGGCGTGTTAAGGAAACGAAAACCGGATCATTCAAGACGCGAGATGGGAGCTTGGCTGCACACTTTGAAGACACGGTCATTGTGCACAACGGGCATGCAGAGATCATTACATAAATCATAGTGTCGTTGTGTTGAGTGTTTGCGTAGTGTATACTGTTTCTCAGAAGGGTATATGGGTATGGTATCATCATTGCGCCGCAACAATTCCTTTACGCTTATTGAACTCTTGATCGTTATTGCGATCATTGGAATTCTTGCAGCGGTTATTATTGTTTCTGTCACCTCTGCAGCGGCGAAAGCGCGCGATGTGCGGCGACAGCAAGATCTGCGTGAGCTGCAAACAGCGCTCGCTGATTATTATACGACAAACGGCTCCTATCCCAATACCGGTGGCGGCTGGCAAGGGCATTGCGCATATTATGGCTCTTTTGGCACGTCGGGATCGGGCGGGTACATTCCAAATCTCGCACCAACCTATATTCCGGTATTGCCGCTTGATCCACGCGAGGGATACGAGTGTGGCACTACACCCAGCACTCACGCATGCTACCTTTACCGGTCTGATGGCACGGATTATAAGTTAATGGCATTTGGAACAGTGGAGACCACTGATCCCACCGCTACCAATTCGCTTTCCTTTTTCAATGATCCGACCTACGGCAATGGCGCGTGCGTTTATTCCATTTACACGGCAGGCGCGGCAAACTGGTAATGCACAACCATATGAACTATCTAGGCGTAGATTATGGAGAAAAGCGTATAGGTCTGGCATTGGCGAATGGCGCGCTACGGATCGCCTTACCCCTTGATATTCTCCCAAACGATGCAAAAAATTCAGCGCTTCATAAGCTGCTTGCAATTATCTATGAAAAGGAGATCACGGATGTCATTGTCGGCTTTCCATTGGGGCTGCACGGTCAACATACGCCGCAAACCGGCAAGGTGGAGCAATTTACTTTACAGCTTGCGGAGCAGCTCGCCAAAAAAAATGTGCGGATCGCTTATGAAAATGAAGTATTTTCCTCGTCGCTTTCGCGGCGTTTCGTCAGCGGGCGGGTGGATTCTGTTGCTGCTGCAATAATTTTGCAGAGTTATTTGGATGGGCAGAAGAAACGCGGCACTTCAGCGTAGTGTAACAGTTATTGATGAGCTTATGGAAGAACAGTACTCTATCGTTGAATTTCGCGAACGCCCCGAGTGGGAAGAATGGTTTCTGCTTTCTACCGCTCGTGGCAAGCGGCCGCACGACTTTGCCGCTACTGCCGAGCGTCCGGTCTCTGACATCACCAAGTGTCCTTTTGAAGAGCCGCGCAATGAACAAAATTCATTGCTGGTATTGCGTGATGCTCAGGGAGAGTGGCAGGTTGCTGCAATTCGCAACATTTATCCGGCAGTAAACGACCAGCCATTTGTAAAATCTCAAAACGGCATCTATCCGGTGATGGCGGGGACAGGGAACCATGAAGTTGTTGTCCTTCGCGATCATACGACGAAACTCGCAGATCTCGCGCCAGAGAATATCCAGTTACTGTTTCAAGCGCTTATCGCGCGGCATACCAGTTTGCAGGAGAATTCTGCGCTCCGCTTCATTTCACTCTTTGAAAATTATGGTGCGCGCGCAGGCGCTTCGCTCACGCATCCGCATTGCCAGATCATTGCTATTCCGATCGTGCCTGATCACATCCGGCATCGGCTCAATGCAATGCGCCAATACTTCATGGCACATCAGGAATGTAGTATTTGCGCCATTATCAGGGCAGAACAGGAAACCAAAACGCGGATTGTTGCGGAGAATGATCGGTTTATTGTACTGTGCCCGTTTGCATCGCGCATTCCTTTTGAATTGATTATTTATCCGAAGCATCACACGCCCCATTTCACCGCGAGTATGGCAGAAGATATTGCCGCTGTTGCGGATATGGTAAAAACTGCGCTTCACAAGCTGGATGTTGCCTTAAATGATCCGGATTATAATATGCTGATCAATTTGCTGCCGATACATACGGATGATGAAGGAAGTGACTATTTCCACTGGTCTATTTCAATATTGCCGAAAACTGCCATTTGGGCGGGTTTTGAGCTGGAGACCGATATTGATATTAATACCATTAATCCTGATGATGCTGCCACAGCACTTCGCGCAGCGCAGTAATTTGTTATGCTCAGTGCCTTGATCGCCGGCATAGGAGGTGTGTTGACCGCATTCATTTCCGCCCTTAGCTATGGCGGCATATTTGTGCTGATGTTTCTGGAAAGTGCCAACATCCCTATTCCTTCTGAAGTGATTATGCCATTTGGCGGGTTTCTCGCTGCGAATAATAAAATGATCTTTTGGTTGGTGGTTGCCGCAGGGACATTGGGGAATATTGGCGGAAGCGCATTTTCTTATTGGCTGGGCTTGCGCGGAGAAGAGCGCTGGGGCAAATATTTTGGTATAACTGCACGGGATGTTGCGCGTGTTCATCATTGGTTTGACCGCTTCGGTCCGATCACTATTCTCGTGGCAAAATTCATTCCTGCCGTGCGCACGTTCGTTTCGTTTCCTGCGGGAATGTATAAAATGGATTTCAAAAAGTTTTTATTATATACTGGGATAGGGTCGCTCGGTTGGTCTTGGATACTCACACATTTAGGTGTATTGCTTGGCGGCAAATGGCAAGATATCGGCAAAGTGATGGATAGATTTAATATTGTCCTGTTGATCGCTGTTATTGCGATTATCGTGTGGTGGCTGTGGCGGCATATTGCGCGACATCGGACGCGGATATCATAAAACAGTGCAGGAGTGGCAGTAAAAATACTATGAATAAAATTATTGCAGCAAATTGGAAAATGAATCCCGGCACCGCGGCAGAAGCATCTGCATTGGCGGAAGGAGTGCTGAATGGCATGACGGCAGAGCTGCGCAAGAATACTTCCGTAATTCTCGCTGCACCTTTTGTGTACTTACGGGATTTGGCAATGCTTTGGGAACGCCGGCGGGAGCGGCATGTAGTACTTGCCGCACAAAATATGTTCTGGGCAGAGAAGGGTGCCTATACCGGAGAAATTTCTCCCGCAATGCTCGCGGATAGCGGTATACGCACGGTGATCATTGGGCACTCAGAGCGGCGCCGGTATGGCGGTGAAACAGATGAGTTGATCAATCAGAAGATCATTGCTGCGTTCAAGCATAAATTCCGCGTTATCCTCTGCGTTGGCGAGCAAAATAAAGATGAAGCGTTTGAAGTGTTGGAGCAGGAAATAACCGCAGATCTCGCCGGCGTAGGAAAGGCGCAACTGCAAAACCTTATGATCGCGTATGAGCCGATATGGGCGATCGGCAGTGGCGCGCCGGATACTCCCCAGGATTCAGCGCAGAAAATGCTCTATATTCGGCGGCTTATTGCAAAAAAAGCGAATGCAAAGGCCGCGTTTGCAGTACCGGTGCTGTATGGCGGATCAGTGACTGAAAAGAATGCACGGGATTTCCTTCAAGAGGAACATATTGACGGCGTGCTCGTTGGTGGAGCGAGCTTGAAGCCGCAGTCATTTTTAGCAATTATCGCTGCAGGCGCGCCGGAAGCGCTGCATTAATGGATATGAAAACTCTTGATCAGGCTGACGTGCAAGGAAAAAAAGTTCTTTTGCGGGTTGACTTTAATGTGCCGCTGGATAATGGAGAGGTGGCATGGTGGGAGGATTGGCGGATCAAAGCAACTTTGCCGACTATCCGGTATTTATTGGAGCGCGATGCGCGTGTGATTATTATGTGTCATCTCGGCAGGCCGGAAGGAAAGCCAGATTCCGCATTCAGTGTAGCACCGTTAGCTCAGCGCCTCGCAACCCTTCTTCAAATGTCGGTCAAAAAACTTGATGACTGTATCGGCGAAGCAGTGCAGCAAGAGATTAATGCCTTGCAGCCGAAAGGAATCGTGATGTTGGAAAATCTGCGATTTCACCCCGAGGAAGAACAGGGTGGCGTGGCATTTGCGCAAGAGCTTGCTCAACTGGGCGAGGTATATGTAGATGATGCATTCGGTGCGGTTCATCGGGCACATGCATCTATTAGTGTGATCACACAATTTTTGCCCAGCTTCGCCGGGTTACTTCTTGCCCGGGAAGTTCAGGAGCTTTCTCAAGCAATACAAAATCCTCATAAACCGCTTGCCGTGGTTATGGGTGGCATAAAGATCAAAACCAAAGAGCCGACAATCGTGAACATTTTGCCAAAGGCAGCGCATATTATGCTCGGCGGGGGATTGGCGAACACGCTGCTTGCCGCGCGCAAAGTCGCTGTGGGCGCTTCGCTCATTGATGCAAGAGAGGTAGCGGAAAATAAATTTGGCTTTAGCATTAATGATCCAAAGATCCTGGTGCCGCTTGATGTTACCGTGTCTACCGCGGATGATGGCCAAAAGCCGTTTCGTGAGGCCGATGTTGCCGATATTCATGCTGATGAAATGATTTTGGATATCGGCCCGAAAACCATTAGTGCATACGCACAAGCGCTTGCGGGTTCTGGTACGATCATTTGGAATGGCAATATGGGGAAATCAGAATTGCCGGATTGCTCAAATGGCACGATGTATATTGCGCAGGCGATCGCTCAAACGGGAGCGACCAGCATTGTCGGCGGGGGAGATACCGTTGCGTTTATCTCACAAAACGGTATGATGGATAATTTTTCCCACGTTTCTACGGGCGGCGGATCAATGTTGGAATTCTTGGCTGGTTATGATCTTCCGGGCATTGCAGCGCTGCAGTAACCGACTACTGCTTCTTTTGTCCGTTTATGGTATAATAGTAGGGATGTGTTAATAGATTTCACGGTATGTCGCAACCCATACAGCCTCCTCCGCAAAAGCCGAAAATCCTTTTTGTGGACTATACGGGGAACCTGAATTTCCTGTATGAAGGAGCTTTTCGCAACAACGGTTTTGATGTCATCACGGCGCTCAATGGCACCGATGCGCTCAATGCGATGGATCGTTATTTTCCGGATGTGGTGGTAGCAGCGACCGAATTGCCCGCGCTTAATGGCTTTGATCTCACGTCACAGATCAAACATAATGAAAAAACGAAAAAAGTTCCGGTATTGCTGTATTCGGTGACCGGCAAGGAGGAAGAAAAGAAGCGCGCACAAGAAGTGGGTGCAGATGATGTCATTGTGCGGGGCTATGTTTCTCCGGCAGCTGCAGTGGACCGCGTGCGCTCACTCCTGCGCTCAGCAGAACAGACCTTTCTCATTAAGATCAATACTTCGGATGCCACCGGCGCAGCGGTGCTCGCCTATCTTATGTTAGATAAAAGTTATGTAAATTCCGATAACACTATTAATTTATTTCTAAAACAAGACCCTCTTCGGCCAAAAGGCATTTTTATGGCAACGTTTGTCAAAGATGATGAAACTGATGTGCTCTAGTTCTCTTTATCTACACTTTTGATCGTATGAAACCACACTGGATGGTATTACCAGAAGCTCCGCGAGAATTTACTGCTGCTCTCCCTGAATATCCCGATCTCTTGTTGCAGCTGCTTTATCATCGCGGCATTACCGAGCGAAAAGATATTGAGCGGTTCATGGATCCGCGCTATGAAGACCTTCACGACCCCTTTTTATTGCCGGATATGCGCAAGGCAGTCCGACGAATTTTAACTGCTGTTCGCCAACGCGAGGATATTTGCGTTATTGGCGATTATGATGCGGACGGCGTATCCGGTGCGACTGTGCTGGTGAGCGTTTTGCGCCAACTCAATGCAGAGCCGTTCGTGTATATTCCTGACCGCAATAAAGAAGGGTATGGCCTCAATGCGGAGAGCATTGCTTACGCGCATGAAAAACACGCAAAGCTCGTGATCACCGTGGATTGCGGCATCAGCGATTATGATGAAGTAGAGCAACTGCGCGCGCTTGGCATTGATACGATCATCGTGGATCATCACGAGGTGCCGCCAAAACCTCCGCGCGCATACGCGAAGGTCAATCCTCATATGCCGGAGAGCGCGTATCCGTTTTCCGAACTTTCCGCCGCGGGCGTTGCCTTCAAGCTTGCCACTGCATTGCTGCAAGAGGATGGCGCGCAGACAGCAGGACAGGAGAAATGGCTTTTGGATGTCGTGGCGCTCTCAACCGTTGCTGACGTAATGCCGATGACCGATGAAAACCGTGTTTTAGTTGAGTACGGCCTAGTGGTGATGGGAAAAACCCGACGCAAAGGATTGCGAGAACTAATTACGCGGCTCAAGCTGGATCCGCAGCATCTTACCGCCTATCATCTGGGCTATATATTGGGTCCGCATATCAATGCTGCGAGCCGCATTGATCACGCAAACCAGTCATTTCGCTTGCTGAATACCGCCTCACTTACTGAAGCGCAAGAGCTTGCTGACACGCTGATGGGGTTGAATAAAAAACGGCAGGCGATGGTGGATGAAATGATGCGCGAAGTGGTCATGGGGATGCCAAAGCCGGTGCCGTATTTGCTTTTTGCCGGCAGTAAAAAATGGAACGCGGGCGTGCTTGGCCTGGTGGCGGGAAAAGTGAAAGAAAAGTATCAGCGGCCTACAGTGCTCTATAGTGATCAAGGGTCAACCAGCAAGGCATCTGCGCGCAGCGTGGAAGGATTTGATATTGTGGAAGCGTTTGCGCATTGCGCAGAATATCTTGACCAATTTGGCGGGCACCCTATGGCAGGCGGATTTTCTTTTGATGCACGAAATGCCGCAGCAGTGCAGCAGTGCCTCCAGAATTATGCGGAAGGCGCCCTGCGCGGAAAAAGTCTTACGCCGATAGTACGGATTGACGCTACCCTTGCGCTTCAGGATGTATTGGTAGAGAATATAGAGGAAATCAGCAAGTTAGAACCGTTTGGCCGGGATAATGCTGAGCCGGTATTTGTTGTGCGCAACGCAACAATCCTTGAGGCGCGCACAATGGGAAAGAGTGAACAGCATATGAAGCTGAAATTGGAACAGGATGGCGCGAAAACAGAGGCGATAGCATTCAATTATGCGCAGACCGGCGCGGCACCGCGTGCAGGCGACCGCGTGGATCTTGTAGCAACATTATCATTGAATGAGTGGGGGAATATGCGCCGCGCGGAATTAAAAGTCATTGATCTTCACATCATAGCAGAACATTAAGGAATTACTATGCGAGAATTTGTTGTTCATACGGACGGCGGGTCACGAGGAAATCCCGGGCCATCGGCGATCGGTGTGGTCATTGCGGACGGCGGAGGGAAAACCGTGAAAGAATATCATCAATTATTAGGGACGGGAACGAACAACGCTGCGGAATATGCGGCAGTTATTTTTGCGCTTAAAAAACTGAAAGCGCTGGTGGGAAAAGAAAATGTTAAGGCGGCGTCAGTGCAGTTCTATCTGGATAGCGAGCTTGTGGTCAAACAATTGAACGGCATCTATAAATTAGAAGATCCGCAGGTGCAAAAAAACTTTATAGAAATATGGAACCTCAAGATCGGCTTTGGCAAGGTAACGTTTACTCATATACCACGCGAGCAGAACAAACGCGCCGATGCACTGGTAAACGTGGCACTTGATGCTGCCGCAGGCGGCGGGCTGGTGTAGCATCTTTTCATTTAAGCTAACGGTCGGAGGTTCGATCCCTCCACGACGCACTATGTGAATATAACATCAAAGTATCCCTGAAACGGGGTATTTCGTTATTTTAGGTTAATACTTGCAAAACCTGTTGTGTCCGTTGTATTATATATGCAAGCACATATTAACTAATAAACGACTATGCTTATCCATCCTATTCCACTCTTACCAAGAGAGAGAGAGAGAGAGAGAGAGAGAGAGTAACTAAAACCATCAGCTCTTTTACTTTAATAGAATTACTTATTGTCGTCGCTATTATTGGTATACTAGCAGCACTGATTATTGTCTCGATTACTTCTGCTGCAGCAAAAGCAAGAGATATTAAAAGACAGGAAGATTTAAGAAACATCCAGAAAGCGTTGGAAATGTATTATACGAGCAATGGGAGTTACCCAAATAATAATAATTCTTGGACTGGGGTTGGTTGCAGTAACAATGATTTTAATAGAAATAGTTGTCCGGGCGGTTGTACTATTTCAGGCCCAAGTGGTTACATTCCTAATCTCGCACCAACATATATTCCTGTGTTGCCGTTAGATCCACGAAATGGAATTATTGCTTGCACGACGACAGATACCTATGGAGGGGGGTGTTATTTATATCGTAGTGATGGATCAGATTATGCGATTATTGCATATGAATCAGTAGAAGTTTTGTATGCAACACAAACAAATCAATATTCTCAATTTTATTGGGATTCCCACAATGTTTGTCAATACGGTCTCTATACTCCCGGTGCAATTAGCAAGGGCTGGTAATTTTTAAATAGAATCTTATGACTCATTTCCACACACACACACACACACACACACCATAATCATCTCTTGAAAGAAAGAAACAGCTCTTTCACGCTTATCGAGCTTTTAATCGTGATAGCGATTATCGGGATACTTGCGGCGCTGATTATTATTTCATTGACTGGCATAATGGCAAAAACTCGAGATGCGCGGCGAGTTGCTGATATGCATGAATTGCAGGAGGCAATAGAATACTACTATCTTGATCACGGTGCATACCCAAGTACTGGTGGAGTGCAGGCATGTTTAGGTCTTTCTACTGCCGAACAATGCTGGGGTGGGCCGTATGGGAACGCCACTATCAATGCTGAACTCCAGCCCTATCTTTCTCATATTCCATTAGACCCATCATATGGGAAGCGCATATATGGTGCATATATTTATGATTCTCCCGGGATGTATTGGCTGCCAAGTCCGGTAAATAGTGTTTATGGCAAGTATGCTCTCGCATTTGAGCCAGATGATGTCGTAAGTATCGATAGTAATCCGAATGGTTGTTTAGGATGGACGTGGGGAGCATTTGATGAAGCCCCTGGTGGAGTACATTGCCCATCAGGAGGAAGTTGCCGGCAATGTGGTGTGCTTGTGCCGTAAGCAGATTTGTTTTTTACTTATTGTTTTGCCTTGTTTAGATGAACTTATCTGCCAATAGGTAAGGGCGGAGTTAATAGTAAGATATGCATAAAAACCCCCGGATATCCGGGGGTTTTTATGATCAATGCCAATAGAGCGATAAGCCGAATTCTGTACCGCTTTTATGTAATAAAGGCGGTAGCGGCCATTAATCTGATTAAGCCGTTGCCGGCATAATTCAAGCGAGCTACTTTCCTCCTGCCAACCTTAAGAATTGATCTTAATGGTATGGCGGGGTTTGCTCTTGCACCAGGCAGGGTTTGCCATCACGCACTGTCGCCAATGCGCAAAGCGCGGTGATCCGCGCACTTTTCACCTTTCCTTCGCCGAAGCGAGGTAGTATTGTCTCTGTGGTACTTTCCCTATGGTTGCCCACGGTTGATGTTATCAACTGCCTTTGTTCTTTATTATAAATAAAGAGGTGTTCGGACTTTCCTCCCTGCCAAATCATTATCGTAATATAATAATGTTGGTGGGGCGGTCGCTTGCTTTATTGGCAAACCTATTATATAACTATATAGACGTTTAGTCAACTTGAAAAGGGCAGGAAAATGGCGGATAATTGATAGGCGGGCAAGTGTAACTGTTGAAACAAAATAGCAAGGTAGGGTAAAAATGACACATACAAAATGCGGAAAAATATTAGCATCATTTTTAATATTATTGCGGTCCCGTTGGATTATTTAATGATCTTTGCTGCGGGACTATTTGCATACTCATTGCGGGTGAGCCCATGGGTAACCAACTTGCGCCCGGCTATTTTTGAAACCAGCTTGCCGTTCAAAAGCTATCTGATGCTGGTGATCATTTTCGCTTTGGCGACGGTCTTAGTGCTCGCATTTCTAGGTCTTTATCGCATAGAGTTTACGCGCCAGAAAACGGCTGACTTCATCCGCATCATTATCGGACTTTCGTTTATGGTTGCGTTCATTTCTATCTATGCGTTCTTCAACCAGTATGTTTTTGAATCGCGCTTCTTGGTGCTTGCCGCGTGGTTTATGTCTATTATTTTTCTTATGGCGGAACGCATTGGCCTCAATGCGTTCCTTCGCTTTCTTATCGGGCGATTTAATCTGGGCGTGTGCCGCGTACTCCTGATCGGCGCGGATGGTTTTTCTCAGAAGATTGGCAATTTCTATATGCGGCATCCGGAGCTTGGTTATCGTGTGGTGAAACGGCTGTGCGATCCCGACCTCTCAGAGATCACTGCAGCAACAAAAAATCCTGGTGTGGATGAAATTATTCTTGCTGACCCGAATTTCAATCGCGACGAAGTGGTGGATATTATCAATTTTTCAGAGGATAACCGCATCAATTTCCGCTTTGTGCCAAATATTTTCCAGATCCTTACCGTTAACGCCGCGGTAAACTCAGTGGATGATGTGCCGCTGATAGAGTTACGGCGCACGGCATTGGACACGTGGGGCGGCATAGCAAAACGAATATTTGATCTTATTGCGGCGAGTGTCGGGGTTATTATCCTCTCGCCAGTATTTCTCACGGTTGCGTTTTTGATCAAATGGGATTCTGCGGGGCCGGTATTCGTACGGTTAAAGCGCATCAGCCAGGGTCGGACGTTCTATATGTACAAATTCCGCTCTATGGTCAAGAATGCGGATAAAATGAAAGAGGCGTTGCTGCGGTATAATGAGCGGAAAGATGGGCCGTTGTTCAAGATGGCAAACGATCCGCGCATTACGCGGATCGGCAAAATGCTGCGTAAGACTCGCATAGATGAGCTGCCGCAACTGCTTAATGTCGTGTTCGGTGATATGAGTTTGGTGGGGCCGCGGCCGCATGAGCCCGGAGAGGTCAGCCAATATCAGCGCCATCATAAAAAAGTACTTGCCATTAAGTCAGGTGTAACGGGTATGGCGCAAGTGGCAGGCAGTTCCGATCTGCCCTTTGAAGAAGAAATTAAATTGGATACGTTCTATGTGGAGCATTGGTCGTTTTGGCTGGATCTCGTGATTCTTTCAAAGACCGTGCTCAAAGTTTTGGCAGGAGACAAATCCGCCGCATAATATTCCACCTATCGTCTCCGTATTCTTTACCATCCTTGATTATCCGTATGAAGGTTGCACTAGTCCACGACTATCTTATCCAGTATGGCGGAGCGGAACGGGTGTTGGAAAGCATAGGAGAAGTTTTTCCTGATGCGCCTATTTTTACCTTGTTGTATGATGAGCGCTTGACGGGCGGAGCGTTCAAAAACCGTACGGTCATTACATCTGCCCTTCAACACATCCCCCTTGCAAAACGCAACCACCGGTTCTTTCCGCTTCTGATGCCATTTTTTATTGAGCAGTTTGATCTGTCCGC
>JAJYZQ010000084.1 GCA_021799835.1 bacterium
CCTTCTTGCCTCAAGGGTTTGGCCCGGTTCCCCATGCAAACAATGTGTATTTGGAGTTGTTGGCAGAACAAGGCATAGGAGGGGCAGCACTTTTTCTCTTATTAGGCAAGCGAATACTATCGCGCATACAATATATTACCGGGCCGTTTGGCGAGCTTGCCGTGTTTTACTTTATTTCATTGACTGTCTGGGGGCTCGTTGACACGGTATATTTTAAAAATGACCTTGCTGCAACATTTTGGATCTTTGCTGCGCTTACGCTCATTGCTGCCGAGCGGAAACCAAAGAAAATAGATTAGTGGGTTAGTGTATCTTTAGGGCGTAGAGCAGGTGGTTATACTTGTTTGTGAATACGAGATAGTTTCCTGCGACAATCAAGCGCTCTGCATCAAATTTATCTGACAGAGCAGAGCTTTTTAACATCTCAAACTTTTGGCCATTAGTGAGGTCTATCGCCCAAAAACTATCAGTGGTTTGAATAGATCCACTGGTATAATCTTCAGGAAGCTGAGGGAACGATGGCCAGGAATTGGGAACAGCGCAATATACGAGGGTATTTGAGGCAAACGCGCATTTTTCCGGTATGGTTGCAAGCTGAAGATCACGCTCCCCGCCCGTTGTGACGCTATGGACGAAGAGATCAAGGTTCTGTCCGTACACTTGGGTTTGTGAGTAGAGTATAGTATTGCCATTCGGCGAGACGGCATCGCTGAATCCATAAACACCATTAAAAATATTACTCCATTTTTGCGTAGAGGTGTTATACACATCAAGATTTTTTGGCCTGCGGTAAAGATTTGGCGTTACTGATCGCACAAAGAGGTTATTGCCTTTCCAGGAGAACGCCGGCTCAAGAAAAATATCGCTGCTGATTTGTTGTTGGTTCATTGACGACAGATTCAGAATATCTGTCGCGGGCGTTGCGGGATCAGTATTATCGTAGAATGCTACGCTACCGCCATCAGGCGAGAAACCAACAGCACTGACGCCATTTTTTAAGAATGTTGGCTGATGCGTGGAGTAATCGTACAGCTCTTTAGTCCCGTCTTGAAGGAATAAAATAACTTTAGTGGTAGATGGCGACCACACCACCTGTTGAATGCCGGAAATAGTGGTGTCAGATATAGTTACCGCATTTGACCCGTCCGGCAGCGAGGAGATCACCCAACCGTTTTTTTGGAGATAATATTTAATATGGCCGCTTGAAGGATCATACACCGCACCTATAGCAGGTTCTTTGGAAAGTTGAATGATTTGGGATACGGTATTTGTAGGCAGCTGATTTGAGGAAGAAGGAATATTGCCCGCTGTTGTCCCCGATGATTGTTGGCCGCCAGTAGCGCCCGAGGTGCTATTGAGCACATTGGGGGCGGGGTATGTGGCATTGCCGGTGTTAGGTAGAGTTCCATTGCTTGGCGCGGTGGGCTGTAAAGGCGCCGGCTTTTTTCCAGCGGAAAGTAGAAGAATGATCAAAACGATCAGGATGACCGTACTAGCGCCAATAATAATGAGAGTTCGCTTGTTCATACGGTAAAAGTGATTAGGATTGAGGTAATGCTTGGCTAAAACTTGGAACGGTAAAGTTGGTAAGGTCGGGGCTGATGGTTTGCAGAATGATGTAGGAGGCAAGCACTAATACAAGGCCGATGATGGCATTTTTAATGCGTTCTCCACCCTTCTTGCTGTTTCCCGTCATATACTCAAAGCCGCCGAATACAATATTGCCAAACGCGATCAAGCCGGATATGCCATATAACAGATAAATAATGTAGTAAGTTAGGTTAACCAGGGTCGTGCTGCTATCTAGTGATATGCCTCCCAAAGAAGGATAAGATAAGTTGATGATGGTTCCGGCAAATACGCTGTGTGCTTCCACAAGCCCCAGCATAATTGCTAATGTGCCGTATGGCCAGAATTTATGAAAAAGTAACCTCATAGATACCAGATGGTGTGGAAAAATAAATAATGAGTTTGCCTTGGGGGGTAAATGCACTTTTTACATATTGTACTCTTGAATCGGCGCTTATTCCAGTCAGCGGAATATCCAAGGCGCTCATACTGTTGAGGTCAATCAGATGCATAAGGTGATCCGTGCCATTCATGCTGACGATCATAATGGTAGAGCTATCGGGAGAGAACGACGCCTGTTCAATATTGTATTTAAAGTCTATCCGGTCGCCTGCGTAAATATTGAGCAGGGAAAGGGTTGGCTCTCCACCATTGATAGTATGCGTAAAGAGCACATATTTGCCGTCTGGCGACCAACCAAGGGCGACGTTGTTGCCATCGGTAATGGCTGCGCGGTATTTTCCCGATGCGACATTAAAGAGATAGAGTGGTGAGTTTTGATCTTGAGCAATGTTAAACGCAATAAATTGGTTGTCGGGAGATGAGGTGACGTGCAAGGGGCCGAAGCCGGAAATAACAGCAAGATTTTGCCACGATGAGCCATTTGCGCGAGAAAATGACAGTGATGAGTTATTGCCATCAAAAAAATTGTAGAATATATCTGGCAGAGTGTCGGCGAACGATACGCTATCTATGCGGGGATTAAGGGAAGTGATCTGCTGAGTGGCTGCATCAAATGATTGCACTTGTCCGTTGCCGAAAAGCACTTCCCATGTTCCGCTTGGCGACCACACGATATGGTTTATGCCGGTAAACGATCCGCCCGGAACCATTACCGTGGCTTGTGTGGTGGTATTATACATCACGAATGCGCCTTTTTGTGCATCAAAGTAGATCAGGTTGCCGTCTGGCATAATGCTAAATCCAAGGTTTTGTGCGGTGATGACTTGAGTGATCTTTGCATGAGCGGCTAGTGTATGTTGGGGAATGGAAAGTTGGGCGGGAACGGTGGGGATGATCTGTGTTTGGCTTCCTTTTTGAATGGTTTGATCTGCTTGGAAAATAAAAAAATACCATCCGGCAATCAGCGAAAAGATCACCAGA
>JAJYZQ010000085.1 GCA_021799835.1 bacterium
TTGCTGCCCTATATAGCCGAAGTTGAAAATGATAAACCGGATGGCTTAATTGATTATGGCTATCACGGCCGGCATCCCTCCACGTTTATTCGGCGCAACCGCTTTATCCGCGTGCGTTTTAAGGGGTACCCCGTGGTGTTTGCCTGCAGCTTTGCGTTGCTCCCTCGGCGATTGGAAGAGATTTGTGAAGATTTCAAGGTACCTGTAGCTTATGCTAAAATTTCGCTGGATGACATCATCAAAGCCGGAGGATACCGTGACAAGGAAGATTATTTTAGCCGGGTGCCCGTGGATGATCCTACCTACCAGGAATATTTGCGACATGATGTATTAGCTGTCCATTGGATAATTACCGAGCTCTGCCGGCTTTCTCAACTGGACCCCGTTTATTTTTATCGCAAACAAACTACTGCCTCGCTTTCGATGGAGATTTTTCGTCGTCGATTTCCCTTGGATTACGAAAAAATGGTCAATGCGCGCACGGTATATGGCAAGAAAAAGCGTCGTGTAGGAACGCCGTTGCCAGCGCAGATCGAAGAATTTGTCCGTCAGGGATTGCGCGGCGGGCGTACCGAAGTCTACAAGATGCGTTTTGACGCATTATTTTCAGCAAATCAGCGGGCACGGCTGTATCACTATGATGTAAATAGCTTGTACCCCAGCGTAATGCAGCGGGAGGAATATCCTATCGGCGCGCCGCTGGATGTGACGGAAGCAGAAGCTCAGCCCAAATACTGGCGGGCATATCAGCGCCGAACGCGGAATCGTGGCCCGCAATTTGGCATTGTGGAAGCGACGGTACATTGCCCGCCGATGATGTATCCCATTTTGCCGGTTGTTCTGGAAAATCGTGTGGTGTATTGTCACGGAACATTCCGGGGGGTATGGGTTGCCGCCGAACTGGCTTATGCCATGAGCCAGGGAGTGGAAGTGTTGGAATGGCATCGGCAGGTCTGGTGGTTTGAGGGAGCTCCAGTCTATCGCCGTTTTATCAGCGCCATGATTGAAGGAAAACTGAACAGTGAAGGGGCTGAGCGGGCGTTCTACAAAGATATGATGAATCATAGTTTTGGCAAAACCGGTATGCGGCGGAAATTCCCCCATTATCTGGAAGATACTCCTCAAACCTTGGCGGCGCTTCAAAATCAACAGCGTCCCTATTTACGTTTTCATCATCCATTGACGCGACAGCATTTAATCGTAGCGCCTAAAGAAGTTACGAGTGAATATATTCAACCGCATATCGCAGCGCATGTGACAGCCTACGCGCGGATTGTGTATCATCAACAACTGATACAGGCGCAAGATCCCTATTACGGCGATACGGACAGTTTAGTGGTAGCCGAGCCTTTTCCCGCAAATATCGTAGATGCGAAAGCAATAGGAGCTTGGAAGCTGGAAAGAATGGTGGAGCGGGCTTTATATATTCAGCCCAAGTTATATGCGGAAGTTTCAGAAGGAGAGGAAATTCTAAAGAGTAAAGGATTAATCGAAGATTTCCGGCATACGATGGATTTTGGTCTGTATGAAGCCATCGCCGAATCCATGTCGCGCCGAGTTGATTATCTATTATATCAGCATCGCCCGTTGCTGCGACCTACCTTTAGCCAACTGAGCCGGGGCGGTGATTTTACGGAACCCGCTTACGTTTCAAAAAAGTTATCCGGCACTCGCTTCACCAAACGCAAAATGGACTGGATTCACAACACCACGAGCGCCTGGGATTATGATGAGCTGTGCGATGCATTGGATGCTGCGCAAAAAGAACGAGGGTCAGCCCGCGAAGAGCGCGCCATGGTCATAGAGGCATGGCGCAAGCTTCGCGCGATCATCATGCCTATCGGTATCCGGCCTAATTCTGATTTTCCCGATATTCCGCGAAGTCTTCGGCGGAAACACGGTTGGACTTTGGATGATTGGGTCTCAGAATGTGTGGCAGCAGGATTGCCTGTTGTTAGCGACAATGATCTCTATGCCTATGCCTGGACCTTGGATTTTCATCGCAGATAAAAAGCTTGACGGATGGGGGGAAAACACCGGATAATGAAAATGTGCAAACCGGCAAAAAGACCGGAAAAATAGAGGAGGAATCATCATGGCTGGATTTACAAATTTGGGGACGGGCACGGGATTCAAGCGAGGTAAGCCTATTGAATGGATACCCATCAAGCAATTGCTTAATGTGCCGCTGACGATTCAGGAAGTGCTCAAGACCACCGAAACCTATCGAGGTAAGGATTACGACAAAGCATTATTTACCTTTACCCTGCCGGATAATCAGGATAATGTGGAAATCTATGCCAGCAGCACGCACTGGAGTGTCGCTGTCAAAAAACTGTATTTAGCGGAAGAACAAGGGCTGCTCCCGTTGCCGGGGGTATTTGTTTTTGTCGATCGCGAAGAGAATGGGTATTATGATTTGGTCGATCCGGAAGACAATCCGATGCCCATGAAGGCGATAGATAAAAGACAAGAGTTGCCTTTTTAGGAGAGAGAAATGCGATACTTCACTCGCTATGATATTCCTTCGATCGACGATGATTTTTTGGAAGAGGTTCATTTGCCGCCCCGTGAAATGCAATTGCTCAAATTGCGGCGTGCGGGGAACAGTGAACGGGAAATCCGTGAGCGGATGAATATCAGCCGACGAACGTATTGGGGGTATCGCATTAATACCTATGATGCGTATCGCGCGTGGAAATTATCGAGCCTGACGCAAAGGGGGAAAACAGGCGATGGCAAACAACGAAACAAAGATTGATATTACAGTTCCGGAAAGTCAGCCGGAAACTCAGCCGGAAACTCAGCCGGAGCTTGAAGCCGTTTCGCAGGAAGCCGAAACTCTCGTGGCTTTGACTGCGGGAGCAGCGGCCTCGGCTGCCGAGCACGCCGAGAATGATGCGGCGGAAGCGGTGGCGGCGGTGGAAG
>JAJYZQ010000086.1 GCA_021799835.1 bacterium
CCTGATACGTATTACTTTATTCCTCAAGAACGGCCGATAGTGATTGTAGGCAGTTTTCTGGATAATTTTTCCCACAAAGCTATACCGGCATATCAAAGCGCAAAAAATCCTCCAAATCTCTATGCGGTGGTGACCATAGCATCACTGATCCAAAAAGAGGTGCGCACGCCGCAAGATATGAAGGTGGTTTCCGGAATCTTGTGGAAGCGGATCGCGAACGGTATGCCGCTGCAGGTGGACTCATCGCTGCTTTATGGGACGCATAAAACCGTATTGAGTCAAAATGACCTGTCTGTGCCGTCGCCGTATAATACGTATTTGAATAAGGGGTTGCCTCCAACGCCTATCGCGAACCCCGGCTTGAATGCGCTGACCGCCTCACTCAATCCTACCACGACGGCGTATTGGTATTATATTAACACGCCGCAGGGGACAACGGTCTTTTCTACTACCTTGCAAGAGCAAAACCAGGCGATCAACACGTATCTCCACTGATCGGCATCTGGGGATATTTTACATTGTTTTGTGGTGTGATATAATGAAGACACATCAGGTAATTAAGCAGTATGCCTCCATATAACGCAAGAAATCTCAACGGTGGCTTTGATAGGATCAAGCTGATTTTATCCATTGTGCTGTTGTTTGTGATCATCGGTGGTGCGTATTATTTTGTGGTGCTTTCTGCTTCTCACCATAACGCCGCCCCGTTAAAAGCGCCGCTTCCTGAGGGACCGAAGAATATTGTCTCAACGAATAATTCACTGATCGCAGCAGACAATACTGTGTCCACGACCACTGCAAGCACTACTGCAAGTTCCAACCAAAATATCATTGCGAATGACGGTGAAGCGATCAGCATTGGCTCAAATAATTTTGATGATATTAAATTTGTTGGCGCGTCCTCCTATCAGCCACTCTTTAAGGAGCTGAAAATTACTATGCTCTCTAGCCCTGCGCGGACGCTTTCCGTAACGCTGCAGGATAGCGCTAAAATATCTACGGTGTCAGCGACTATTACCACGTCGTCCGGTTCGTATAGTATCGCGTTCAATCCCGCGAGCGGCAGCAAAGATACGTGGTATGCCGAATGGGTGTTGGATCCTAATGATTATGCCATAAACTATAAAGATGCGACTATTGTATTGTCAGCAAGTGATAATGCAGGAAACTCTTCTGCCGTAACCATAAAGGGTGGCGCGCCTGCCTGCCCATTAGCCTCATTCTCTACGGAATACGGGCCATGCACGGTGAGTGACGTGGTGCCACTCAATACCAGCATTTCCGTTTCTGCTCCGCAAGATATCATCGTAATGCCAGGAGCAGTGCTCGCAGAAAATACGCAGAATGCTATTAACTTTACTGGCGGGTATGTCGTAGTACTGGGTGAATTGGAAAAGGGATATGTCTATTATACGGATAAGGACAATGATGGCTATGGCGATGTGTCGCAAGCAAGCATTTCTTCCGCAACGTCGCTCGCAGGATATGTTCGCAGCGACATTATGTCCGGTCCTGACTGTAATGATAATAACAGCCAACTCAGCGTCAGTGAGTGCACTCCCGGCACACAGAGCTGCAGCGCTAACTTATCTTCCACTGCCCGCAGCCGGCTGGGTGCGGCGGGAGAAACGCTGAATGTTAATGATCTCTATATTTGTAAGATTGTTTCCGGAAACTGCGGCCAATGGGTTAAAGAGACCACATGCCCGGCAAATATTTCCTATACGTCCAATGCCTGCTATGTAGGTGGCTCAGGATCGTACAGCATTGTGACGAGTTATAACGGATGCTCGGTAAATCGTTGCGATGTGAGTACCAGCCAGGTTGCGTGCACGCCGAACTGATTTCACGCTTTTTAAAGTTGTTTTTGGTTTTCCTGAGAATAAAAGAACTTTATTGCTAACCTGAGATTTCCGCAGGGTTTTTTTCTTGCTTTTTCTCTTTATCTGGGTACTATGGGAGAGTATTAATTTGACTGTTATGGAAAGACCGACTGAGGGGGGAGAGGCAGAATTTCACCAGCAACACCGCGTTTTTGCAAGCCACCAATCATTTGAGAAAATACGGCGCCTGTTTCCGCAGGTCACCAAAATGAAAGTGCTGGATATCGGGTGTGGCAATGGTACGATCGGTCAAGAATTGATCCAGCAAGGCAATTTCGTGTGGGGAATGGACATTAATGAAGAAGCGGCGCGCCTTTCTACGGAAAAAGGATTGAAGGTATCTCTCTGGGATAGCAACCGCACTTGGCCGTATGCGAATGATTTTTTTGATGTGGTGCTTGCTACTGATGTTTTGGAGCATTTGTATGATTGGGGGTTTATTTTTGCGGAAGCGTCCCGCGTGCTTAAGGCGAATGGCTCGTTCATTGTGGTGACGCCAAACCATTTTGATGTCCAAAGCCGCATCAATATTCTTCTGGGGCGGGGGATTGTCCATTGGAGCCGGCGCAAGGAAATCCCGAATGCGCTTGTCTATCCGCATATCCGTTTTCCGCTGTTATCAGATATTACCGCGCTTGCTGCATCGCATCACTTGTATCCCGACCTGATCGTGTTGAATTTTATGTCCGGAAAATTCCCGCCCGCGATATTCCTTCCTGGATTTGTGCGCCGCTCCTTCTTAACTGCATTTCCCGGCCTCTATAGCGGGAAGTTTGGCATTCGTTTCACGACTGCAAAAAATGATACGAAAGTAATTGCTTTGGCAAAAACGCCAAAAGGATATTAAGTGTTCAAACAGTATGGAAACTCCGCTGACGTATCACAATGAGTGGGAAGATGCTGCAGCTGCTGCCGCACTTTCGGTAAGCGAATTTGTTGATGCGTTCAATGAAGAGCTTGCCGGTACCACATTCCATATCGCCGGAGAATTAGGCGAGGTGCGCGTGCGCGGTGGCGGCGTTTATA
>JAJYZQ010000087.1 GCA_021799835.1 bacterium
TCATTCACCGTTTGCACTGCAACAATTTTTGTGCTAGAGTGCCCCATCACATTTCAAGGAGGGATTTATGTGGTAAACGGCTCCAACAGGAGCGGCAAGCGCTCCCGCCTGCCATGGGAAATCATTGCAGACAAAGAACACCGGGTCGTGTTCGTCACTATGGCTCCGACGAAGCAAAGAGCTCTGCACAATTTCCGCAGCCATCTCAAAGAGTTCGGCGTATCCATACCTGAAATGCCAGCGCATATGAAAGGCATTGACGCACGGCTCGCAGAGGCCGCCCTATAACACAGTAGTACTTTTTCCGCGAGCGTACGCCCTGATATTTCCAGGAAACGGCGCTTTTTGCTCGCGCGCGTTGCAGAAATTTTCCTGTATAGTATACTATGCGTATTATGTATTACTCATCAAGGAAGTATATTTTCTGCACGAACGATATATTTCCTTCTTACGTATGAAAAGCAATAAGTCCGTGCTGTGGATCATCATCGTATTGGTGGCTCTCGCAATCATTGCGATCGTCTATGCCTCAATAAAAAATAAATCAGCACTCACGACAACAGGACCGAATGGCTATCAGGGATCGCCATCAACCACTCATTACGGTAACCAACCGGCGACTGCACCTGCTTCTGCAGCAAGCACCCGGCCTAATCCGCAAAATGTTTCGTCCTACTTCTCCACAGCGATCGCAAATAATACTGGACCATATCTGACCGATTATCGGCATATGACACTCTATTATCTTGACGGCGACAGTGCCAACGGCGCAAAATGCACCGGTGCTTGCCTTACGAAATGGCCAGTATATGGTCCATCCCAACAGGATGGCGCGGGGATGCTTAATAAAACATGGAAGGTCGTAGAATATGGCGGCCAGATATCTGCCGGACAACCGCAGCCTTCCACTTCAGTAACTGTTACCGTCATCAAGCGCTCCGACGGCAGTTATCAATTCACTGCAAACGGTCATCCACTCTACCATTACTACAAAGATCAGCAGCCCGATCAAATGCTTGGCAATGGTGTTTTGGGCGTATGGCATATTCTCACCGTAACTACGACTCACTAACCTCCCTTGTCCAGCTCGGTTCCCTTTCGTGGGGGCCGAGCTGGGTGTATTACCCATGAATGTTATGAAGGTATTGCTCTCTGCCCTTTCTACCGTCCTTACAGAAAAACGGTATTTGGTGGCATTCATCTTACTTATTCCTGCAGTATTTCTGCTTTTCGTTCTGATACCGGTTATGATCACTCCCTATGACAGCATACGATTGCAATTGATGCTCTATACAAAAACTGATCTCACGATCCTCGGAACGCTTTCTGTCCTCTATGCGCTATTTCTCGTTATGTATGTATATAATGTTCGCCGTTCACGCAAACTGAGCGCGGCGAGCGGCAGTGTGGGCAGTGTGGCGGGCGTACTAGCATCATTCGTTGGCGCTATGGGATGTCCAATGTGCACCATGTCATTATTCGGTTTTCTGGGCTTTGGCACTGTTGGCTTTGTTGTTCACTACCGGTGGCTGATCTTTGCTGTTTCTTTGGCCCTAGTTCTTATTTCTCTCTACGCGCTTGCAAGTAAAATAAAAAATGTATGCCGTGCATGTGCCGTTCCTGCAGTACGCCATCATTGACGATAATCTCTATTCTCCTATACTTAACGTAGCTTCGACAGAGGAAAATAGAGCGAGGTTCCGTACCCCGCTTTTTTATTACCGCATTACTCATGGGTCATACCAATAAAAAAGAAAATCCTGTACTCCTTCCCCACCCGGAAGCCGAGCCAGCTGTATCCGTAGTCATCCCCGCCTTTAATGAAGAGCGGTATATTCGCACGGCATTGGAAAGCCTTGCGCGACAAACGTATCGGAATTTTGAGGTCTTGATCGTAGATAATAACTCTACAGACAATACCGCGAAGATAGCGCTTGAGTATGGCGCTACAGTACTTTTTGAAGAGCGGGTGGGTGTGGGATTTGCCCGCCAGCGCGGATTCTTAGAGGCGCGCGGTGCGATCATTGCTTCCACCGACGCAGACACCACCGTGCCGCCGCAGTGGCTTGAGCGCATTATGGAAGAATTTAACCACGACTCTCATCTCGTCGGATTCGGCGGGCTTTATGATCTGGATTCCGGCCCATGGACGGCGCGCTTCAGCATTACGTATATTATGCCGTATCTCTGGCACCTTGCTAAGTTCTTTGATCATGGCTGGAGTTTACCGGGCTCAAACTTCGCCGTACGAAAAACCGCTTTCCTCCGCATTGGCGGGTTCAACGAATATCTGCGCCTCGGTGAAGATGCAGATCTTACCTTGCGCTTAGGGCGCGTTGGCACGATAAAATTTGATCGCGCGTTCCGCGTCTGCACATCAGGCAGGCGATACCACTATGGCGTGCTCTATGCATTTTTATTCACCTATTTGCCGAATGCCATTGCCCGCGCGATTTTTAAAAAGCATAAATTCAATAAGCTGCCGCCCATCCGATAAACTATTATTCTTCTCAGTATGGATCATTCCTTCGCCCCTGTTTTTGACGTTTCATTCGTCACGCCATATCTCGCTGTTGGATCTCTCCCCAAAAAAGCGGAATACACGTATCTTCAGGAAATCGGTGTAAAACTTATCATCAATATGATCTTTTTTCGCGGCAATGGAACGGCGTGTACTATTCCGGTCTTACGCCTGCGATCATTTGATAATCCTTTTGTACCTATACCGCTGAGTGCTATGATCAAAGGCGCGGAAGCAGGTGCTGCACTGATCCGCCAGCAGGAAAAAGTATTGGTGCACTGTATGCATGGCAAACACCGATCTCCCGCCATGGCTACTGCGATATTGATAGCGCTGGGGTATTCTTTGGATGATGCCATTGCAATGATCAAAAAAGTGCGCCCGG
>JAJYZQ010000088.1 GCA_021799835.1 bacterium
ATATGGCTCAAAGATTCCCACGGTATGTGCGATCGGCCATGAGCGTGATGTAACGCTGGCGGAACTTGCCGCGGATGTTCGCGCGTCCACACCAACGCATATTGCTGAAGTGCTCTACCCGCCACGGGAAGAAGTTTTACAGATGCTTGCGCGGACAGGTTCATCTTTAGCGAGAATGCTGGATGGCGCTATCAGCACCTACAACCACGCGCTGGTCGTTGCATTACAGCATGCAAACCAGTATTTTACTGGGCTTGAATATGTGATTGAAAAAAATAGTGACCGGCTTTATAATACGGTAAGCTTGCGAGAGCAAGCGTTCCGGGAAATGGAAGAAAAATTGACGCGTACTGCAGCAGTGTTGTCGGCAGCAACTGATCGATGGCTACGCGCTATGTCTCGCTTCATTGATACCATAGCCCAGGTCAACCAGAGCTTTGATCCGCATACGGTGATGCGCCGCGGTTTTAGTATTGTGCGCAACACCAAAGGTGCGGTTATAACGTCTACCCACGACCTGCGCGTTGGTGAAAAGCTGGATATAGAGCTGTTTCACGGTACCATACAGGCGATCCTTACCACTATTTTTGATTAATTATTATGCCAAAGAAAAAATCTTCTGCGGAGCAATTTAATTTTTCCGCAGCACTCAAAGAATTGGATACGATCAATGCATGGTTTGAGCAGGAGAATACCGATCTCAACGAAGGGCTCGTAAAATTCAAGCGGGCACTGGAACTTATCCAATCCTGTAAGAAGACGCTTACGGAAGCAAAAAACGAGATCCACGACATTAAAAAAGAATTTAACGCATTGCACAATGAAAACGAAGACTGATGAGCGCGCCACAGCGGAAAAATTTCCTCGCCATATCGCTGCGCAAAGCGAGGACTTTAACCAGTGGTATACCGATGTGGTCACGAAAGGAGACCTTGCGGATTATTCGCCGATCAAGGGTTGTATGGTTATTAAGCCGTATGGTTATGCGCTATGGGAAAATATTCAGCGGGTTTTGGATGGTATGATCAAGGAGACTGGTCACCAGAATGCATATTTTCCCTTATTCATTCCGGAGTCGTTCTTGAAAAAGGAAAAAGAGCACGTGGAAGGATTCTCTCCAGAGCTTGCGGTGGTAACCATTGCCGGCGGAAAAGAGCTGGAAGAGCCATTGGTTGTGCGCCCTACCTCAGAGACTATTATTTATAGTATGTTCGCCAAGTGGGTGCACTCCTACCGCGACCTGCCGTTACTCATCAATCAATGGGCAAATGTTGTGCGGTGGGAAAAGCGCACGCGCCTTTTTTTGCGCACTACGGAGTTTCTCTGGCAAGAAGGGCATACAGCACACACCACCTTTGACGAGGCGCAGGGCGAAACGCTAAAGATGCTTGGCATATACAAGAAATTCGCTGAAGAATTCCTTGCTCTGCCTGTTATTGATGGGCAAAAATCTGAATCGGAAAAATTTGCTGGCGCTTATGCCACGTATAGTTTGGAGGCGATGATGAAAGATAACAAAGCATTGCAGTCAGCGACGTCGCACAACCTCGGCCAGAATTTTGCCAAAGCGTTTGGCATTACCTTTCTTGATCGTGATAACCTTGAACAGCACGTATGGCAGACGAGTTGGGGGCTGTCTACCCGCATCATTGGTGCGATTATTATGACGCATGGCGATGAGCGGGGATTAATTATGCCGCCTCGCATTGCGCCGTTGCAAGTAGTTATCGTTCCTATATTCTCTGATGAGCAGAAAAATGTTGCTATTCTTGATGCCGCGCAAGAGATCGCAAGAGATCTTGCGGCGCGTGACATTTCCGCACAAATTGATGATCGCACACAAGAAACTCCCGGATTTAAATTTAATGAATGGGAGCTCAAAGGCGTTCCGATGCGCATAGAAATTGGTGCGCGCGATATGGCGCAGCATGCAGTGACTTTGGTGCGCCGCGATACGGGAAAGAAAGAATCAGTTGCACATAATAAAGTGGTCGCAGAAGTCGTAGCGCTCTTGCAGGATATTCAACGCAATCTTTTTACTGCGGCAAAAGAGCGTATGGAACAGCATATCTTCCCTGTGCAATCATTTGCTGAGCTTAAGGAGAGTATGGCAGAGCCGAAAGGGTTTGCGGTAGGCGGGTGGTGTGGCAGTGCTGTGTGCGAAGCAGCTATGAAAGAAAAAACCGGCGCTACGATCCGTAATATCCCATTTCATCACTATGGCACATTCACTCACTGTGTTGGTTGTGGGAAAAAAGCAGCACATACGGCGATCTTTGCTAAGGCCTATTAAAACCCTATGAAACTTTCTGACCTCCACAATAAAAAGGTGACCATAATGGGGCTGGGGCTGCATGGCGGCGGTGTTAGTGTGGCAAAGGCGCTTGCAAAAGCGAAGGCAAAAGTCCTCGTCACTGATCTGAAAACCAAAGAAGACCTCGTGCGGTCACTCAAAGAATTGCAGGGTTTAGATATTACCTATGTTCTGGGGCAGCATCGGCAGGAAGATTTCATCAATGCCGATCTTATCATCAAAAATCCTGCAGTGCGCAACGACTCTCCCTATCTCAAGGTAGCTGTTGACCATCATGTGCCCATTGAAACAGAGATCAGCTTGTTTTTTCAAATATGTCCCGCACCCATCATTGGGGTAACGGGGACAAAGGGAAAATCAACGGTAGCTTCCTTGATCTATGAACTGTTGAAGCATTCCACCAAGCGCGTGTACCTTGGCGGCAATATCCGCAAGGGAGTGCTTGATCTCATACCGCAGATAAAAAAGGAAGACCTGGTGGTGCTGGAGCTTTCCAGCTGGCAGCTGGAAAGCTTGGCGTCGCATCGATTAAGCCCGCATATTGCAGTTCTTACCAATATTTTTCCC
>JAJYZQ010000089.1 GCA_021799835.1 bacterium
CGGTGACGCTGGATAATGAAGGGATCAGCATCGGCTCTACACTATATCGGTTCGGACAGCTCGCGAGCTTTTGGATCTTCTATGATGATCCGGAGAATCTCTATATTGTATTTAAGCGAAAAGGTGGTATAAATGATCTCATTGTCCCCTTAAGCACAGATATTGATCCGGTCTATTTGCGGGAGATATTGCTGCACTATGTAAAGGAGGAATACGACCAGGAATCATTTTCCAACATCCTGATGCGGTGGCTAGGGCTGTAGAAGCCGGCGTGCTGCGGACACAGTATGCGCTCATAGTTCAACGGATAGAACATGGGTTTGCGGAACCCAAAATCGAGGTTCGACTCCTCGTGGGCGCACTAGAAAAAGTTTCTCGCAGGGAACATTTACATTGAAGTTTTGCTCATGTCCTCGCGTGCACAACTGGGATTGGATACGCCGCTCACGGAAGTGCGCGGCATCGGAGCGGCATACCTGAAACGCATCGGAAAACTCGGCATTCACACGGCCGGTGACTTTTTGTTGTATTTTCCCGCGCGGTACGAAGATTTTTCGCATAGTACGACTATTGCAGAACTTACTCTTGGGGAAGAGGCGACTATCCACGCGCAGGTTATCAAGGTAACGAACAAACCGCTCTATCGCCGGCGTATGACTATTACCGAAGCGATTCTGGAAGACGAGACCGGCAGTGTGGCGGCAGTATGGTTCAACCAGCCGTACCTTAAAGATACTTTGGAAGATCGGCGCGTCAGTATTTCCGGAAAACTTTCCTTGAGCGGCGATCATCTGGTATTCTCTAATCCTCTCTATGAAGTGATCGGCAGTGATGAACCGTCCGAGTGGGGTGGCGTGCATACCGGGCGGTTGGTGCCGGTATATCCTGAAACACGTGGGGTGAGTTCGCGATGGCTGCGGTATAAAATTAAAACGCTGAGCGGGCTAGTAAAACAGTTCAAAGAGTTTTTGCCTGCGGATATTTTGAAGCGTTATAAATTGCCAGGGATTCAAACGGCAATACTCAATATGCACTTTCCCCGGTCTGAACGGTCGGCGGAAGCAGCGCGCAAACGCTTTGCATTTGCGGATATGTTTGTCTTGCAGTTGTTTATTTTGCAGCAGAAGGCGCTGCTGTCGCGCGAGAAAGCGGTGTCTATCCCATTTGATGAGCAGCTGGTGAAGCGATTCATTGCAGCCCTTCCGTTTACCCTTACGCTGTCGCAGAAAAAAGCAATGTGGGAAATCTTCCAGGATCTGGAACGCTCGCGGCCAATGAACCGGCTGCTGGAAGGCGACGTGGGATCAGGCAAAACAGTGGTCGCGGCTTCGGCGGTTATCGCAGTTGCTGCTCGCGGGTATCAATCAGCATTTATGGCGCCTACGGAAATTCTCGCCCTGCAACATTTTGAAAATCTGCAGAAGCTTATGCGGCCGTTCAATGTTTCGCTCGGTGTTATGACGAGCGGGAAGAGTGTTGTGTTTGATCCGGAGCTCGGCGCATACGAAGTAAAAAAAGAGCGGCTCATAGAACTGATCGCGGCGGGAGATATTCAATTGCTCGTCGGGACACATTCATTGATCCAAGATTTTATATCGTTTCCGCATCTTGCGCTTGTCGTGATAGATGAGCAGCACCGCTTTGGCGTTGGCCAGCGTACCCGCTTATTGTATAAAGGGAGAGATGGTGCAGCGCCGCATAATGCCGATTCTGTTGAGGATGCTGACCGCAAGGCACTCGCCGCATGGGAAAAGAAGGCGGGCTATCTGCCGCATCTTCTTAGTATGACTGCGACTCCCATCCCGCGCACTATGGCGCTCGGCATTTATGGAGACTTGGATATGTCACTCTTGCGCCATATGCCGAAGGGAAGAAAAAAGATTCAGACCAGCATTGTTTCGCCTGCGGGGCGCGCCCGCACGTATGCTTTCGTGAAACAGGAGCTCAATGCCGGCCGGCAAGCGTTTGTCATCTGCCCGCTGGTAGAAGATTCGGAAAAACTGCAAGCAAAAGCGGCGGTGGAAGAATTTGCCGCACTGGAAAAGATATTTTTGGGCTTCCGTGTTGGCCTCATCCACGGCAAAATGAAATCTGCCGAAAAGGAAAAAATTATGCTATCATTTAATGAGCGGCATATTGATATTCTGGTGGCAACATCGGTCATTGAAGTGGGTATTGACGTACCCAATGCGACTTGTATGATCATTGAAGGCGCCGAGCGCTTTGGCCTTGCCCAGCTTCACCAGCTGCGCGGGCGCATCGGGAGGGGAGAACACCAATCCCATTGCTTTCTGTTCACTGATTCCGCAGCGAAGAAAACCCGCTTGCGCTTGGAAGCGCTGATGACTGCCCGCGACGGCTATGAGCTTGCCGAGCAAGACCTCAAGATCCGCGGCCCCGGCGAGTTTCTCGGTGTTAAACAATCCGGTATTCCGGATCTTGCTATGAAATCGCTCAATAACGAAAAGCTAATCATTGCTGCGCGCACGGCGGCGGAAGAGATCCTCCGGGAAGATCCGGACCTCTTGCGCCATCCAGAGCTTGCTCAGCGCGTGAACCAATTTTCCCGGACCGTGCACTTGGAATAAAGCGCGGCTTGCCCGTATCTTCATTATGGATAAACGAGGCCGATACTATTTGAAAGTAAATCGTGCCGATCAGATCGCTTCATTTTATGATCGGCGGCTCTACCGGACGCTGGAAATATTGCCCGGTGCTTTGGTGTGGGCGACCTTTGTTATCTTATTCTTTTTGTCATGGTATCGGCCGCTTTGGGTGGCGATCTTTGTGATCATCTTTGATGTGTATTGGATAGCTAAAACTATTTATCTATCTTCGCATATGCGCCCGTCATTCAATAAGATGCAGCAG
>JAJYZQ010000090.1 GCA_021799835.1 bacterium
TAATCTGATCAACCAGAATGAAAACCTGAGTTATTCTGATCTCGGCGTCAGCCAGCCGTCATTGCTTCCCGGCAACCCTTTTTATTTCCTTAAAGGGTGGTGGCAGGGAGTACAACTCTTCTTTGCATTCAACCCACAAGCCAAAGCCCAGCTCCTACTCTCTGATTCCAATGAGCATCTTGCGGAAATTAAAGCGCTTGCCGCGCAAAATGCAACTCCCGCAGCACTCCAACAAGCGGTCAATAACTACGATAGCTCTTGGCAATCGTTAGAAGGCCAGGTCGCCGCCTTACAGGCACAACAAAATTCTCCGGCAAGCGCTGCACTCTTAGACCAGATCTCTAGCACCCTGCTCAAACAACAAAAATTGTTTGATTATTTGTCTGCACAGGTTGCAAGTAATCAAAATGCAGCGCAAAGCTTGAATGCAGCGCAAAAAGCCGCATTGCAGTACTATGGCAGCGTGGTGACTGGATTTTCTTCGGGTGCAGTAGTAAATGCTTTGAATGCAGCCGCAGCAGATCAGCCGGGCACGGGCGCATTCAAAAATCTGAAGAACATTGAAGTGTTAATGAAGGTGTTTAATAATGTGCCCGCACAAGCGCAGCCAGCCATTGAAAATGTGTTATTAAACCATATCAATCAAACAGCAAATCAGATCGCAACACTGAATGCTAACCAACTGCATCTTTTGCAACAGTTCGCGGTGGCGGGAAATGGCGATCTGGTCAATAAGCTGGAAGCACTGAATCTCTTAAAACAGCAATCGCTTAATCCGAACTTGCAAACGACCGTGAATGCGGCAATTGTTGGTGCGCAGCAATCAGCTGCGCAAAATCCCACGCTGGTGGCCAACACCGTACAGAACTCGTTTGCCGGATGTAATTTTAATGCATTGGTCGTCCTGAAAGATATTGCGCAGCAACAGCAGAATAAAACGCTTGCTGCGGAAGTTGATGCAGCATACAATACCTGCCTCAACAAAGTAAAAACGCAAGTAGAGAATAATTTCCAGAATGTTGCGCAGACATTCAATAATCCATCCGTCATCAAAAACACTACTACGCTCTCCGTTCTCCAGGATCTTTCCAACTGCCAGAACAATAATTCCTGTAAAACCTTGGTGGATAACCTCTCACTGGACACGGTAAATCATTTCACCACATTAATGAGCAGTGCGGCAGCAGTTTCCAGTACTGATGCACAAGATGCGGTGGAATCCATCTCAAACGCTTCACCGGAAAACCTGAAAACCTTGCAAGCACTTCTGCCCAAACTGCCGCCACAAGCGCAGAGCGTTATAGAGCGCGTCATCAATCAGCAAACGCAAAACATCTCTACCCAGATAGATAATGAAAACTCTGCGAGCGAACTGCAAAATATGCAGACGGAAGTTGAGCAAAACGATTTGCAGGATACGGCGATAGCGCAACAATTGCAACAAAAATTAAAAGAAGTGCAACAGGAGCAGCAGCAGAAACAAGCCGAACTACAGCAAGAACAGCAGCAACGCCAGCAAGAATTGCAGATGGAACAGCAGCAGCGGGCTCAAGCGCAGCAACACCAGCAAGGCGATCAAAATAATGCGGTAACACCGCCAGTGCCTCAGCAAACCGTACCGTCTGCCAATGCGCCTCTGCAGAGGCACCCCTTGCCGCCGGTGCAAAATGGCACAGCAAGCTCTGCTGCAGCAAGCATACAGACACAAATGCCTTCGCAAACGAGTGGGGATGTGGGCGGCGACCATGGCAGCAGCAATAGCAGCAGGGGAACGGATAACTAACAAAGACAGTTCAATTCCGGATCATCTATGCAGAAGATCATTGTTATTGAAGGCCCTACTGCAAGTGGAAAAACAGACCTCGGCATTCAGCTTGCTCGCCAATTCAAGGGGGAAGTGATCTCCGCAGATTCGCGGCAGATCTATAAACACTTGGATATCGGCACCGCAAAACCAGTTCCCGATGATGCGGGGACTGGTTTTTCCGTGCAAGGAATTCCACATCATCTTATGGATTGTATTGAGCCGGATGAACCGTATAGTATGCAGCTCTTTAAGGATCAGGTTGTTGCTGCGGCGCAGGATATCGCTGAGCGGGGAAATGTGCCATTTCTCGTTGGCGGCACTGCACTCTATATCAAGGCGATCGTGGACAATTTTGATGTGCCGCGCGTGGAACCAAATGTGGTATTGCGCGCAAAATTTGAGCAAGAAGATGTTGCAACGCTGTATAAGCGCCTGCAGCTTTTGGATAGCGATGCGGCAGCGCTCACGGGTCCCGACAATAAGCGGCGGATCATCCGAGCTTTAGAGGTGATCGTGCAAACCGGTTTGCCATTCTCTCAGCAACGGCAGAAAGGAGAGCCGCTCTTTACGGTACTAGAGATTGGCATTGCCGTAGCGCCGGAAGTTCTGCGTGAGCGCATTGACCGCCGAGTGGATGAGCAGATTGAACGGGGGCTTGTCGCAGAAGTAGAGGGATTGCTTGCGGCGGGATACCGGCCGAATCTCCCGGCGCTTTCTGCGGTAGGCTATAAAGAGATCATTGCGTATCTGCAAGGAACAATCACGCAAGAGCGCGCAATTGCTTTGATCAAGCGCAATGCCCGCTACTATGCGCGCAAGCAGATGCAGTGGTTTTCTCGCAATCCGCGCGTCAATTGGGTGCAGAATGCCACAGAGGCAGCAGCGTTGGTGCGGCAGTTTCTCAAATAATGCATCAGATTATAATATTGACAAACGCTTAGAAGGGTATATAATAACACTACTACTGTTCGAGGAGGGATTTGATGGCCAGACCCAAGCAAACCAAGCGCGACAACGACCCTGTTCCGATGAACTTTCTATTATTGTTTCATCGCGCACGCA
>JAJYZQ010000091.1 GCA_021799835.1 bacterium
ACAGCCCGGAAGGAGAGCTGACGCTGTTGCGCTCTGCACTCGTCAATAGCGAGCGGCTTTTTATCGTGGCGGAAAAGCTGAATATAGAAGAGTATGTTTTAATGTCCAAAGGTGAGCGCAAAGATACTGGCAAGGGTCGGCAGTATATTATGGCAAATCTTGTTGAAGCGATCATTGGTGCCATTTATTTGGATAAGGGATATAAGACAGCGGAAAAATTTATTCATCGCTATTTCATTCCGCTCTTGCCGGATATTGTAGAGCATGTACTCTACAAAGATCCCAAGACATTGTTACAGGAGACCGTGCAGGAAGAAGTTGGCGTGACGCCGCATTATGTGTTGCTGAAAGAGTGGGGGCCGGATCATGATAAACAGTTTACTACCGCAGTGATGGCAGGAGAACAGAAGCTTGCCGAAGGAACAGGATCGTCAAAGCAAGAAGCAGAAAAACAAGCAGCAGCTCAAGCGCTCGCCGCGCACAGCTGGAAGCATAACTGATAGCATGTTTGTCATGCCGAACTTGTTTCGGCATCTCTAATCCTCGGATTACGCACTATCTTGAGATCCTGAAACAAGTCTTCGGCCGTGAGCTCAGACCGAATCGGTTCAGGATGACAGAAATAATAAGAAAGATTTCTCGCAGTATTCCCAGTGACCTGTAATTTTTGTATCACGCAATGAAACTTTCACGCCTTGAATTATCGGGATTCAAATCATTTGCCGGCACGACCGTATTGGATTTTCCGATAGGAGTGACCGCGATCGTGGGGCCGAACGGTTCGGGCAAATCAAACATCGCTGATGCCATCCAATGGGTCCTCGGCGAACAAAGTTCTCGGAATATGCGGGTGAAGAAAAGCGAAGACCTGATCTTTGCTGGCTCAGACCACAAAACGCGGCTTTCTCGTGCCAGCGTTTTTTTGCATTTGAATGGAGAACAGGATTATCGGCAAGGAGACCTATTTGTGTTAGATACGCTCGGCAGAAAGATCTTCCGTGATGGCTCCGGATCATATTACATCAATGGCAAACAATCGCGCTTGAAAGACGTGGCAGAAGTGATCGCACACGCGCACATCAATGCGGACTTTGGCGTGATCAGCCAGAAAAAGGGGGATAGCGTGCTTGATCTCTCGGCTCGCGCGCGGCGCCTCTTTATGGAAGAAGCGATCGGCATCAAGGAGTATCGGCTCAAAAAAGACGAAGCCACTACAAAACTGAGCCAAACGAATGATAATATAATCAGTTTGCAAGTATTGATGGCGGAATTGAAGCCGCATTATCTCTACCTTGAACGTGAATATGCCAAACTGGCGCAGCGCAAAAAAGCCGCTCAGGATCTCGCGGCAAAGGAAGAAGAATGGAGTTCTGCAAAATATCAACTGCTGATGCATCAGCACGCGCAGACCACTGCACGGTTACAAACATTGACCGCACAGCGCACAGATCTTTCTGCATCTATTGCGAAAGATCGCGAGCATCTTGCGCGTGAACAACAACACGCCCATGCCGATTTTGATTCCCGCAAAACTGATGCCTTGCTTATGCGCAAGAATGCATTGCTGCGTGACCTCGGTGCTGCAGAAGGTAAATTATCTGCGCTCAAAGACCAGAAAAAGATCATCACGACATTTGTTGACAAAGAATTTATTATCCGCCACTTGGAAGATCTGCGCAAGAGCATTGATGCGCTTCTTGCCGACGCCAAGGCTGGTAAGTCTGCGTTTATGGCAGTAAGCAGGCGTATCACCGATCTTGCTGATCTGGTGCGAAAAGGAAAAATAGAGCGGACGATTGGTACGGTTGCTCAGGATGGATTTCAGGAAGCGGAAATAGCGATCGCCGCGCTGAAAAAAGAATTGCAAGACACTGATGGGAATATTGCTATAGCGCACAAAGAGCGCGCACAGTATGAGGCGGAATGGCAGAAAATGAAAGATGCGATCTTGAAAATTGAACGGCGCATCCAAGAGCAAACCATAATGCTGCGCGCAGGAGAAAACGACTTGCGTGAAGCACAAAGCCGTGCTGACTATCTTGACCGCGAGATAGCGCAATTGCGTGAAGCACAAAAAACCAGCATCTTGTCTGCCGCACGCACTGCGGAAAAAAGTTCTCTCACTCGTTCAGCAGAAGAAGTGCGGCAACTGGAACAAGAGGTGATGACATTGCGCGCGCGACTGGCCGCACTCGGCGAAGGTGATGAGTCCGTAGAAAAATCGTATCTGGAGACGAAGAAGCGCTATGAAACGCTGACTGCCGAGCTGGATGATCTGCAGAAATCCTCTGCTTCCCTGCATGAGCTTTTGGCAAAGCTGAACAAGGAAATAGAGCAGGAATTCAAAAAAAACGTCGTGCGCGTGCGCAAATATTTCGGTGAATATTTTCAATTCATTTTTGGCGGAGGAGCGTGCGTGCTGGAGGAAGTGGATCTTTTGCCAGAAAGAGGAGAGGAGGAAAGTGATGGTTCTGCTACCTCGCGCAATGCCACACCAGAGACCGGACTGGACATCTCGGTCACTCTGCCCAAGAAAAAGCCACAAGGGTTGCTCAGCATATCCGGCGGTGAGCGGGCACTGGTCTCAGTAGCGTTTCTGATGAGTTTGATCAAAGCGGGAAAGCCGCCGTTTCTCGTGCTTGATGAGATAGATGCGCCGCTTGATGAAGCAAACTCGCTCAAATTCGGCGAGATCGTGAAAGGCCTTGCGTCTCAAACGCAATTTATTGTGATTACCCACAACCGCCAGACGATGCAGTGGGCAGACGTGCTGTATGGCGTTTCTTTGAATAAAGACGGCATATCAAATCTCTTGTCACTCAAAATGGAGGGATAGGAGACCAGTCATCCTGAACCTGCCTGCCGGCAG
>JAJYZQ010000092.1 GCA_021799835.1 bacterium
AATGCGCATCATTTCCCTGATAAGTATCGTAGAAACAACAGAACATGCTGCGAACACATAGCGCCGAAACGATAATGATATTATGATGCAAAAAATGACTGCCGCGCCGATCACGCAGAAACAAAAGCGTAATCTCTATATCTCTTATATCAAAGGAGTCGCCATCATCGGCATTATGTTGATCCACACGATCAACTGGTCAAATATCAATCTGCCACGATGGGGAGAAGTATTTGAGGACTGGCTGCATGCGGCGGTCTTTTTGTTTGTGCTGACGACAGGCAGCGTGCTCTATGTGGCATATCAGCACCGAACGGTCGCTCAGCAATGGAAACGCCTCTTGCATCGCGCCGGAACGCTGCTGTTTATTTATTATCTCTATAGCATCATTAAGCTTTTGATCTTTAATTTCTCTACAGAGCCCTTTTACTTACAGTTTATCAATAAAGGCACATTCACCGTATCCGATATTTTGGCGTTTCACAGTTTTTCCGTGCCTATTACCGTGCTCATTACCTATGCATTTCTGTTAGCGCTCGCACCATTAATCCTATTGATCAGTAAACGCTCACGGTATGCTGCGTGGGTCTTATCTTTATTAACGGTGGGAATTTTTGTCCTTAATTACCTCACGCCGCTATCGGTCATCAATAATCCTATTATTCAGTTCGTCTACGCAAATGGCTATATTGCGTTTCCGGTGATGTTATGGATCGTTCCGTTATTAATGGGATTTATTTTGGCGCAGATTGGTTTTGAGCAGCAACGGTTATGGCTCCTTATCGGCGGCGGCGTGTCAACGCTGGTTACGATGGGCGTGTTGCTGCATTATCATGAGTCGTTGGAATTATCTGCGTATGAATTTCCTCTGGAGCCGTATTTCATTTTTGCGGGTGTGCTCTGTTTAGCGCTTTTTATCTATGTATTTCGCTTTTTAGAGCGCGTGCGCAACAAATGGATGAAATGGTTTCTTGCAGTAATTCGGCTGCTTGGTGATAATACCCTGCACATCTATGTATTGCACTGGGTGGTGATTGACCTAACAATCTGGCTTGTTGCACCAACAGTTACCTGGATATGGGTAATGGTTCCGCTCTTTGTCATTGGTTACTTAATCTGGAGCAGAAAGAAATTGTTTTCATATTATCGGTATCAGCGCGAAGCAGCACGGGATCTTGGTGCGGAGCTTATATAAATAAAGTTTAGTGTGTGCGCTACAAAGGCACTGCTTCTCCGGGGGCAACACATACTTTATGTATTGGCTGGTTTGCCATCACCGGCCCTATGGCCTCACAACGGTATCCAGCAGGGCAGTCGGCATTGGTGGCGCATGAGCGGGAAAGGGGAGTGGAAGTTGTTGGTGGTTGGAGCTGCTTTATCGGCGAGGGGCGTACTGTCAGGTATGCAAACCACGCAATGCCGCAAATAACTATTGCAGCGAGAATGATCAGTAAAATTTTTATGCTTCTTTTCATAATCTGCACCATTTCTATGGTTAGAGAACGTACTGTAGCATACCATACAATATGCCAAAAGGCATCATACCGGAACAGTGCGCTGTTCCGCATCTACCCGCAGATTGGTGGGGCGCAACATTTTGTTGCGAGTATCATTAACGCACAACTATGTCTCAAAACTTTTATCATTTATTTACGAGTAGGATTGCAGACCCCAATCGTCCGTTATTTATTAAGCCGGATGGTTCTGTGGTTACCTATGGCGCGATCATTGAGCTTTCCGGAAAGATGGCAAATGCCTTAGCAGCTTTAGGCGTGAAGCCAGATGATCGCGTTGTTGCCTATGTGGATAAAAGTGTTGGCGCGGTAGCCCTCTATTTAGGGTGCTTGCGAATGGGGGCGGTTTATATACCGTTGAACACTGCATTTACCTTGAAAGAACTGGAGTTTTTCATTGCTGATGCAGAACCGCGTGCAGTTATTTGCAGTACGGAGAAACCGGATATTGCTGCGGCTCTGCGCAATAAATTGGGCGAGTCGTTTGGGGAGACATTAGGCGCAGATTGCCGAAGCGGTTCATTTGCTGAGCGTGTTGCGGAGTCCAGTTCGTCATTTACTGCTGTAGAGCGGCGGGGTGGGGACATCGCAGCGATCCTCTATACATCCGGCACGACTGGTCGCCCCAAAGGCGCTATGCTGACCCACGAAAATCTTGCGGTGAATGCGCTTGCGCTCAAGGATGCTTGGCAAATGTCATCGTCAGATATCATTATTCATGCGTTGCCGATCTTTCATATCCACGGATTATTTGTGGCGGTGAACGTATCGCTGCTTGCCGGATCTCAAATGATCTTTTTGCCAAAATTTTCTGCGAGTGAAGTGCTCAGTTACTTGCCGCGAGCCACGGTGTTGATGGGCGTCCCAACGTTTTACGTGATGATGCTCAAAGATAAGCAGCTCAATGCTGACTTGGTTCAGCATATGCGGTTGTTTATTTCTGGGTCCGCGCCACTCTTAGCAAGCACGCATACTCTGTGGCGCGAGCGCACTAAAATGGAAATAGTAGAGCGCTACGGTATGACGGAGACAGGCATTCTTACCTCTAACCCGGTGCTTGGCGAGCGCGTGCCAGGGACTGTCGGGATTCCTTTGCCTGGCGTAAAAGTCCGCATAACAGACCGGATAACGCATCGCACATTGCCGCGGAAAAAAAATGCCAAAATTGGCATGATAGAAGTAAAGGGCCCCAATGTTTTTGCCGGTTATTGGCAGATGCTGGAAAAGACCAAAGAAGCATTTCGCAGAGGAAAATTTTTTATCACCGGGGACTTGGGTTTTATTGACGAACGAGGATATCTCAATATTGCGGGCAGAGAGAAGGATGTCATCATTACTGG
>JAJYZQ010000093.1 GCA_021799835.1 bacterium
ATAGTCACGTGATAGGCGAAATGTGCGACATCTCCTGTTTGCAGCGGGCGGGAAATGCCGCGGGTCGTGGCGCGGGATTTTTGGAGATAGGCAAGTGCCGCGTCAACATCTTTAGCAGTGATGCGCGCAGGAGATTTTTTTGCAGTGATCTCCGCAGCAATTTTCTCATAGTTCGGCAATGCCACATCCGGCATAACATTAACGGAGAGTGTGAATGAGTACTCGCCGCCGCCGGTCCAATGATGCTCATGGTTTGCGTGAGGGACACCAAGGATCTCTTCGGTATTATCCGCGAGAAATTCTGTAATGCCTGCACTCATTGCGTCATGAGTCACTTCATTATTAAGGTTCTCCGTATTCACGTGTTGTGCGGCAAGGTTTTCCGGCGCCTTGCCGGGGCGGAATCCGGGAATGCGCACGTCGCGAGCCCATTCACGCATTTTCTTTTGGCGAATAGCGTCCATTTCTTCAGCGCTCAGGCCAATAGTAACCTGTAACTCGCTGGGAGAAGTTCTTTCTTTGGTTATGTGCATAGTTTTTTCTTAAAGGTTAGTCAAAAAAGCATTGGCAATGATTAGCACCGCGAGAAATACCATCAATGCTGCATTGAGCCGCATACTAATGGATATAAAAGCGGTAGTCAATTCCTCTTGGGCATCGCGTTCTGCTTGCAGCGCATCAGGTGGCGCGGATGCTGGGCTATCGGTATTTTTCGCATTATATTCAGCAACAGCCTGTTTTACCGCATCGGTTGCCAGGCGATTATTTGCAGAGATGAGAATAATACCGAGCAAGAACAGGAATGAGGTCATTGTGCTGCCCACGATGATGCTTGCAGGGATATAGGGATCAAATGAAGCGGCAAACAATACCACACCAGAGATTACCATAAATAAAAGCAGTGGCAAGAAATTCATAGTTATAGCGATCCGTGTGCGGCCAATGTTTTTTATCAACGTGGTGACTGCCTCCCCAAGCTCCACCGCTAAAGCTGCAAGAATGAATAATATGCCGATGATCAGCCCGAACAGATAGAACTGCCAGAAACTGGTATAGTGCACGAGTCCCAATCCGCCGATAGTGAGAAAAACGAAGATAACCAGCATAAAACCCGCACACATTAGGGCGACTGCTTGCACATAGGAGTTAATGAATGTTTGGCGGCTGATCTTTTGATTTGCCGGGCCCATCTCATTCCGCCATTCTTTGCCCATTTTTTCCGTTGCGGGGATGTGGGGCAGATGATTTGCAAAAAAGAGCGCAAGGAAAAGTATTGCAGTAAAGAGGCTGAGCGACACATTATAGAGCGCGCCAATCTTAAAGTTCAAAATAAAATCACCGGCCATCACAATGAACGTCAGGATAACTCCGGCAACGCCGCGCATCATAGCAAGGAAAAGCGTTGCCAGATATGGGGGAATATGTATGGAGGAAAGCGCTTGCGGATACGTGCGCGACACATTCCCTTCCAGGGAAAAGTTCGCCACATAAATGAAGAGCCATGCGATAATTATTCCACTTGCTACAGAGAAAAATATCGCCATGCCGGAATAGTTGGTGCCATTCCACAGCCATGATGCGAGAGCCAGCGCAACGACTGCAGTGATCATACTGATGAACAGGAACCAACGGTAAAAATCCCGTTGCGGAAAATGAGGTTTTTTGATGGTAAGGAAAAACGACCCTATTCCCGCGATGATGCTCACGATAAGGATCATCGCAAGCGGCGCCAGAAACAATCCGGCATTTTCCGGAGATAAGGTTACGCTGATCTCAATGATCGCGAGCGCTCCCGCAAGCAACGATCCCGCACCGATCAGGAATGCATTATATGTGTGGCGCTCGGCATTGTTCTCATCCGATGCGTTGTTTGCCGGAAAGACAGCTGGTTCTGCGGCAAGACCGTGAGCGGTCATAAACAGAATGCCAATGTCTGCGATCACTGATGCTACCAGCAAGGTGGTGTTGCCGAAAAATTGCCACTCCATAGTAAGCATCAGGACATCAAGTGCGGCAATGGTAATGATTTTGCCGATGTTCAAGGGAAAATTCTTTGCAGCTAGATGTGCAAGATCAGCGGCATTCTGTATCGGCTCATCGCTGCGAAACGAAAAGCTGCCGAGGTAGGCCGTGATTATACCGGCAACCAAGCCAATGATAATGCTGATCAGATACGCGTAACCCAGGATTAAGCTGATGACAATCGCAATGCCGCAAAAGGTCAAAATACCGCTGGAAAAAATGCGCGTTGATGATGACGCACGCCGGATGATCTGGCTTGCAGAAGCGCCTAAAAGCGATCGCGTGTAAATGATCGCAGCCCCCGCAAGCATAAGAAATCCGGAGCCATATAGTACGAGCGTGCTTGATTGCATACGATAACGTTATCGTTACTCTTCCGCATTTGCGGGAATTTCTGCAGAGGGGGTTGGTGCGTCGGACGCAGGTTCTTCAGGCTGGCCAAACGGTTTCACGTCTATTTTCCATCCAGTCAGTTTTGCCGCGAGCCGCACATTTTGGCCGCTTCTGCCGATAGCGAGAGACAATTGTTTTGGATCAACATAGGTGACTGCTGCCTTTTCCGGCTCATTGAGTTCCACATCAATGACTTTTGCGGGTGAGAGGGCGTTTGCGATGAATTTTTCTGTGTCTGCATCCCATTCAATGATATCAATGCTCTCGCCGCCCAATTCATTCATTACAGAGTTTACCCGAGTGCCTTTCTGGCCAACACATGCGCCTACCGCATCAATATTGGGATCATGCGATGTTACCGCCATCTTGGAGCGTGAACCTGCTTCCCGCGCGACCGCTTTTATTTCCACTATGCCAGCATTGATCTCCGGAAC
>JAJYZQ010000094.1 GCA_021799835.1 bacterium
AGTGTTCATTATGGCAACTACTGAGCTACATAAGGTACTGCCAACCATTCAGTCCCGCTCCCAACGCCTCATTTTTGAGAAGTTAAGCCGCGAGGATATATTGCACGTGCTCGCGCGGATTGCCCGAGCAGAGCAGTTGGATATCGCGGATGATGCGCTGGATATCATTGCGCGCGCCGGCCGCGGATCTCTGCGCGACGCGGAAAGCGTGCTCAATGGTATTGCCGTTATCGCAGATGGCACCATTACTGCCGATGCCGTTAAGCAATTGCTCAATATGGCGGATTTCAGCCAAGCGCTGGAGTTTCTTTCCGCGATACTGAGTGGTAATGCAATACAAGCGCTGGATATGGTTGAAGATCTCGCGCGCAGATCGCTCAATGAAGAAGAATTTTTGAAGTACTGCATTCTGATCTTGGAAAAAACGCTTATCATAACACAGACAAAAAATGAAGGATTACTGGAAGACAGCTTCACGACAGAAGAGATCTATGACCTTACAGAGTTTGGCAAACGCTTTGCGCAAACAACTATGCTCACTGTGGTGCGCATACTTTTGGAATACTACGCGAACATCAAGGATTATCCTTCTCCCCTGATGGCATTGGAAATGGCAACCATTGAAGCGCTTGCCGCAAATGGCACAAGCGAACAAAGCGTATCAGACAAAAATAAGCACGATAGGTCCGGCGGAAGCGCCTTGTCATCTGATGATGCTGCTACACATTCCGCCGCCCAACCGTCTGCGCATAATTCTACGATCAATAAAATTCACTTTTCTACCGTTGCCGCATTAAAAAAGATCCAGGATAACTGGGCGGGGATCGTTGAAGACCTGAAACCCTTCAATTATTCCCTTGCGGCATTGTTTGGCGCCGCAACCCTGGTAAATCTGGTGGGTGATGAATTGATTATCCGCGTGAAATATGGATTTCATAAGGAGCGGTTGGAGGAAACCAAGAACCGGCTGGAGATTGAGCGGATACTGCAAGAGGTCAGCGGCGAAAAGCTGCATTTGGCATGTGTGGTGGGTGAAGATGAACAAGCGCAAAGCGCTGCCAATGCCTCTTCTGCCAGTGCTACCCACCAACCATCCGCACCCGCATATACCTATTGATTACTGCAGTATTTTACGGTATTCTATCCACGTTATACCGAACGCATAGGTTCAGTAATATTGCCGAGTCGTCTAATGGTAGGACAGAGGCCTTTGGAGCCTTTAATCGGGGTTCGACTCCCTGCTCGGCAGCACTTCAATTTTCGCTTCGCTCGCTCACGGCTATAGTAAAATGACAAAAATTACTAGTGAACTTTGCGTATTATGGAAAAAGTCCCCACAGATCTCCGCAACATCCTTGCAACAAACCCGAAAGCAAAAGCCCAGTGGCAAGATCTGACGCCGATCGCACGCAGAGATTTCATAAGCTGGATAGCATCCGCTAAACAATCAGAAACCCGCAAGCGCCGGGTTGAAAGCATTCCTTCACGACTTGCATCAGGAAAGCGTCGTCCGTGCTGTTATGCATTGGTGCCGATGAATCTCTACACCACACTCAAAAATTCTCCGCAAGCCAAAGCGCAGTGGAGTGATCTCACGCCGGATGAACGCAGGGACTTTCTTGATTGGATAAACGAACCCAAAGAATCAAACGAGCGCGCACAGCGGATCACCGCATCTGCAAAGAAGCTCGCATCTAGAAAGAGGCACCCATGATAAAAAAAGCAAAAAGATGATTTTAGTGTGTGACGCTGTATATTTATTTGTAATCACTTGCGCCTGTGGTTTGTTGCTATGATACGGTAAAGCTGCTAAAATTTTCTCACATAACAACAAGCAATATGAAAAAATTCTTTGCCCTCAGTGCGGTAGGGGCAGTGGTGTTGAATGCGGCATTTTTCGGCATCGCGCACGCTGCGGGAACGCTTGCCGCACCAAGCGGCTTGAGCCTGGCTGGCGCCACGCCGACCAGCATTGCGCTGTCCTGGTATGTGCCAAGCGACTCGCAGGGAACGATAACCAGCTACACCATATATCGGAATGGCGCACAGATCGCTACCATAAATCCGGGAACCTATGTGGACACCGGCGTGAATTCATCTGGTTTTGCGTACTTTTTGGACACAAATCTTTCGCCATCCACCAGCTACACGTATGCCGTCTCTGCAAAAGATAGTGCTGGTGCGGTCTCCCCGCAATCTGCGCCATTCAAAGCTTCTACTCTGGTCCAGCCGGTTTCAAACGTGCAGCAGTGGAGTTTGGGGGATTATCGGAGCAGCAGCACATCGCTTTCTGATATTAACTGGCCTTCTCTCACGCACATTTCCTATTTCTGTGCCCACGTGAATAGCGATGGCACAATCACTTTGGATGACAATACTGGTGCGGCGAATTTAGTCTCTGCGGCGCACCTCCATAACGTGAAAGCGTTGATGGCGCTTTGCGGCGGCACCAATCCGGATACTATCGGCGCTGCTATAGCAAACAACCTCAATACTCTCATTGATAGCGTAAAAAATACGGTGAACACCTATGGATTTGATGGTGTAGATATAGATTGGGAGGGATCATCAATCAATTATGCGAACTATGCAACATTTCTTGCTGACCTGCGCGCGGCATTCGGTACCAGCAAGCTCTTGAGCGCTTATACCGCGGAGTGGATGGGACCGTCGAACTGGACAGCGCTTTACCCGTATCTGGATCGGGTAAATGTAATGGCGTATGATCTGGAGGATCCGGGATTCGTGTTTTACAACTCGCCGCTCTATAGCGTGAACGGCGGGTATTCCAT
>JAJYZQ010000095.1 GCA_021799835.1 bacterium
ACCATTAGACGATCCGGCAATGGTAAATGAAAACCGCTTGTAGCGGTGGTCACTGTATTATAAACCGAAAATCTAAATATTGCAAGCGGAGCCCTAGGGGAGGCGCCTATACATTCAAATACCTTCGCACTGCCATCATACTGCTGATAGTGCCCAGTGCGATGCCGGAAATGAGCTGCAAAAGAAAGATCTGCCAGAAGTGCGTCTTGAGATAGTACAGAAGATCAATGCTTGAAGTAAAGTTGAGGATGTAGTGGGATGTGCCCAGTACGACCAGATAGGTGATCAGCATCGTAAGTGCCGCAGAAAGAATGCCGAAGAGCACGCCTTCCACCACGAATGGCCCGCGGATATACCAACTGGATGCGCCCACAAGACGCATAATTTCTATTTCTTCGCGCAGTGAATACATTGCAAGGCGAATGGTGTTGAACGTGACCAGAATGGCGATCACCGCAAAGAGAATGCTCGCCAGCAAACTCCCTTCTTTGGTAACCTTGGTAATCTCGCTCAAGCGCTGAATGATGGTTTTATTCTGCTGGTAGTTGACATTGGAAATGATATCCTTATAGCTGGAATTTTCAATGTAGTTGGAAATGTCCTGGTATTTGGATGGATCGGTAGCGGAAATATTGAGCGACGCGGATAGTGGGTTTTGGCCAAGTTCCTGCAATGCCTACAAAAGCACAGGGTTGTTCTGGTAGCGCTGCTTGAATGCGGTCAACGCTTCGTCCTGGGAGACGAAATTGACGCTCTTTACATAACTCAGAGAAACCAGCTGGTTGCGCAGGGCTAAGATCTGTGCGTCCGTAGCATCAGTAGTGAAATATACGCTAATGTCCACCTTGTCTTGAATAGTAGATGCAAGAGTGCCCGTGATGACATTCAAAAAGACCACCGCTGTAATGACAAACAAGGTGAGGATAAGCGTAGCAACAGTTGCCGTTGCAATCAATCGGTTCCGCCAGGCATTCAGCAAGCCCGTGCGAAGAATGCGGAAAAATGATACGGAAGCGGTCATACGGCTGAATTAAATGATAAACTTACCTTCTTTTTCATCCTGAACGATGCGCCCTTTGTCCAGCCGCACCATTCGTTTGCTCAGGGTATTGATGATCTCACGGTCATGGGTAGCAAGAATAACAGTCGTGCCGATCTCATTTATTTTCACCAGCAAATTAATGACATCCCAGGTGTTCAGCGGATCAAGGTTGCCCGTTGGCTCATCAGCCATCAGGATATTCGGCTTGTGCGCAAGCGCTCGGCCAATCGCCACGCGTTGCTTTTCTCCGCCGGAAAGCTCGGACGGAAAATGTCGGGCCTTGGCAGTAAGGCCGATCAGTTTTAATATCTGCGGCACATCCCTATTGATATCCGCCGTACTCTTTCCCGCCACTTCCATAGCAAAAGAAATATTTTCAAAAACGGTCTTGCTCGCGATCAATTTAAAATCCTGAAAGATCATCCCGATCTTCCGCCGCAAGACCGGCAAATGCTGCGGTTTCATCTTTCCCACATCAATTTTATCCACGACAACTTTTCCCGTTGTCGGGCGCTCTTCGGCAATGATCAGCTTAAGCAGCGTTGACTTGCCGGCTCCTGACTGGCCGACAATAGTGAGAAATTCATTTTCTGCGATAGCAAGATTGATATCCTCTATCGCCGACTCCCCGCGGGAGTAGGTTTTGGATACGTGGTCAAAAGAGATAATATTCATAAATAGTGTTGACGGAATGGTCACTGGGTAGTAGTCGTGCATGCGTTATGCCGCGGTCTTCCGTTGCTGCGCCGATGCTCCAGAAAGCGCCAGCTCCGCCTCCACGAATGAATCCAGTTTTCCGCCTTCCAGCACTGCCACGGTATCATGCTCTTCAACGCCCGTGCGCAGGTCTTTGATCATTTTGTACGGATGTAAAACATACGAGCGGATCTGGCTTCCCCACATCGGCTCGGATTTTGTCTTCAGTGATTTTTTCAATTCCTCTTGTTTCTTCTGTTCAAGATCCCACAGCTTTGCAGTGAGCATCTGCATAGCATGGTCGCGGTTTGCGCCTTGCAGGCGCTCGGATTGGCATGCCACCGTGATGCCGGTGGGAATATGAGTAATCCGAATAGCCGACTCAGTTTTATTGACATACTGACCGCCCGGACCAGAAGCGCGATAGGTGTCTACCCGCAGATCTGCAGGGTTGATAGTTACCTCTTGCGCTGCATTTATTATAGGCAAAACTTCAACTAATGCAAATGAAGTGTGGCGAAGTTTCTTGGCATTAAACGGCGACAAGCGCACCAGCCGGTGCACACCTGATTCATTCTTAAGATAGCCATACGCCATCTTACCCTGGATCTCCAGAGAAATATTTTTCACCCCTGCTTCCTGGCCATAAGCAACATCCAGCAGGATCACCTGCCAGCCGCGGTTTTCCGCATACTTGCGGTACATACGCGAAAGCATCTCCGTCCAGTCCTGTGCCTCCGTGCCGCCAGCGCCAGCGGTAATAAATAAGAGTGCACCGCCTTTATCATATTTCCCGCCGAGGAAAACGCTTTTTTCCAGTTGCGCAACATCTGCTTTGAACTGCTCCACATCGCGCTGCACTTCCGCATAGAGCGCATCCGCACCACTCATCTCTTCTCCCCGGCTTTCTTCTTCGCGGCGCAGATCTTCCAAAACAGCAATGCTGTCATGGATCTCAGCAAGTTGGTGCTGAATGCGGCGATATGCATATACTTCTTCTTGCCGGTCAGCGATAGCCGATC
>JAJYZQ010000096.1 GCA_021799835.1 bacterium
ACCGGAGTAAGTGGTGCGTATGTGAAGCGCGAAGACACCATAAGCGGATTTGAGCGGATATTAAGCGGTGAAATGGACGCGATCAGCGAAGACAAATTTTATATGAAAGGCAGTATAGAAGAAGTGACACAGTGAGACGGCATTGCTGTCTCACTGTGTTATTCTGACTCTCCTAGAACCATCACAGAGAATTCTTAATTATTTAAGGCGGCACAACAGTAATATGCATCTCTCCATCCTCACGTTAGATAAAACCATTTTCAGTGGCACGGCAAAAAAATTCCATTTTCGCGATGAGAATGGTGAACTGGAAATATTGCCGCATCATCAAACGATGCTTGCCATTATAACGCCTTGCACGATCCGCTGGCAGCCTGCCGATGGAGAACCCGCTTCTCCGGAGCTTCAGCGAGGCGGGCAAGCAGCATACACCGTACAGCGCGGTGTAGTAGATGTGAAAGACAATACGGTTACCGTCCTCATTGCATAACAACGCACGAAGGTTTCTGTTATCCGCGGGTTTCTTGTTGCTCTGTATATGCAATTATTATATACTATAGCCATACTCATAGACGGAGCGTATGGCGAAGAAACAGGACTTCTTTACCCTGATAGAACTTCTGATCGTCGTGGCGATCATTGGTATCCTTGCGGCGTTGATCATTGTTTCTGTTACTACTGCCGCTGCAAAAGCCCGAGATATAAAACGACAGGAAGATCTCAAAAACATTCAGAAAGCACTAACAATGTATTATACAACCAACGGTAATTATCCTTCTACCGGAGGGAGCGTGCGCAGCAACTGTTCTGCATTTGGCAGTTATCCGACTAGTGGTGCAAATGGCTATATCCCAAATCTCGCACCTACCTATATACCAAACCTGCCCATTGATCCGCGAGAAGGAACGAATTGCCTTGGCCAAGCTGACACCTATGCGTGTTATGAATATATTTCTAATGGAACTGACTATAAAATCTTAGCAAACCACGCAGTAGAAACGACCATACCTACTGCTACCAATGCCTTACAAAACTTCTGGGATCCAAAATGGGGGACGGGCGGCACGATGAATGAAACCCCGCCGATTTCCTGCACCTATTCCTTATATACCCCTGCAGTGGCAACAACATGGTAGAAACTTGCGATTACTAAGTTTTGCTTGTACTTACCCTACGCTCATGATAATATTGATATATCAAAATATATATTACAGTCTATGTTTCAATACCAATATTTAGCTTTGAGAGAGAGAGAGAGAGAGAGAGACGATAAAACAAGCTCATTCACACTGATTGAGTTGTTGATTGTGGTAGCTATTATTGGTATCCTTGCGGCGTTGATCATTGTTTCTGTTACTGGATCTTTTAGTAAAGCTAAAGACGCCCAACGCATCCAAGATGTGAAAGGTTTTGAAAACGCACTTAACCAGTACTATGCCGACAACGGTGGCTATCCGACATCCAGTGATAGTGGCAATGGTGATGTGCCAATAAACGATTCTATAATAGTCGGCGATCTGGTACCGAAGTATATTGCTAGCATTCCCGCTATATTGGTTTCAGATGGTGACCGCTATTATTCCGTTGGTGTAACAACCGGCGTTTCACAGAGTTATGATCTGAAGATCTATATTGCAGCAACCGGTTGGTGTAAAACTGGGCCGAACGATCAATACGGTGATTGGGGTTTATCTGCGATCTGCAATTTTTAAGGTTAAATACATTTAAGAATAACATAAAAACCCTGTAGGATTGCGGGGTTTTGTTATATATAAAACAAGAAAGCTTACTCATACCGCAATGCATCTATAGGATTCAGCTTTGCAGCTTGACGGGCGGGGTAGTAGCCGAATACGACGCCGATAAGCACACTGACGCCAAAAGCGAGCGTTACGGACTGCAGGGTAACCTGCGGGCTGATGGATGATATGGCTTTGCCGATGATGAAAGAGATAAGCCAGCCCAGTATAATGCCAATGATGCCGCCAAGCATCGTGAGCCCCAGTGATTCAAAAAGGAATTGGCGCGAGATGTCGTTGTTTTTGGCGCCGATCGCTTTGCGCAAACCGATCTCCCGCGTGCGTTCGCTGACGATAGTGAGCATCATATTCATAATGCCAATGCCGCCGACCAAAAGGGAAATAGCGGCAATAGATGCAAGGAATATGGTAAAGGTGCTCGTAACGGTGGATGCGATCTGCATAATGCTTTGCTGATTGATGACGCTAAAGTCAGCATTATTTGGATCGCTGATATTGTGGCGTTGGAGCAAGAGAGCGGTAATTTGTTGCTGAACGCTATCCATTACTTGTTGGCTGCTTGCCTGCACGTTGATCATAGAAAGATACCCGTGCATTGCGCCGGTGCCGGAAAGGAATTGCTGCATGGTAGAAAGGGGAATGTAGATGTCGTTATCGGGGCTATTGAAACTTGCTCCTCCTTGAGCATTGGCAAGTCCGATGACGGTAAAATCAATGCCATTGATGCGGATGGATTGGCCTAGGGGATTTTGATTATTAAAAAGGTTTGTGCTTGCGGTTGCTCCCAATACCGCCACGCGCGCATCATTGTTATTATCCAGGTCATTCACAAAGCTACCTGATTTCATCGTGATATTTTTGATAGCCGCATAGCTTGCGACAGTGCCAATTACCGGAGCATTAGTGTTCGTTCCGGTGGCAGTGACTTGATAGCTGCGC
>JAJYZQ010000097.1 GCA_021799835.1 bacterium
CTTTGCATGAGCGGCTAGTGTATGTTGGGGAATGGAAAGTTGGGCGGGAACGGTGGGGATGATCTGTGTTTGGCTTCCTTTTTGAATGGTTTGATCTGCTTGGAAAATAAAAAAATACCATCCGGCGATCAGCGAAAAGATCACCAGATTAATGATGGATATAATGATGATTCGCCTTGTTTTTCGGAAGCCGTCCATAGGTATGATCATTGATTGCTTTGTTGGCGTAAAGCAAGTATTTCTTCAGGATTTGAAGTAATAATTTTATCCTCGCTATACGATGCCACCACTTTTATGGAAATATGCTTGAGCCCGGCGAAAAATAATCCCTCGCCGACGCCGGATTCTAACAGCAAATATTTTTCTTCTTGGGTAAGGTTGAATGTTTTTTGCACAACATCAATGGTTGCAGGCGATTGCTTGAAGAGCATTTGAATAGAGGAGTTGGAGATAATAGGCTGGCCAAAAGATGAGGACATAAAGTCATTGACGTCTTGCGTGATAGTGGTAAGGCCGAGATAATACTTCCGGCCGCGCTTGGCAATATTTAGGAGAAATGATGCACCTGCCTCATATTTGCCCAATACCCACGCCTCATCTACGATAAGGGTGCGGCGCTTCAAATTTTTGCGCACCATCGTCCAGATATAGCTCAACACAATATACATAGCGATAGGCCGCAATTCTTCCTCCATATCGCGGATATTAAATACGGTGAGATTCTGATTGATATCAATGTTGGTGTGTTGGTTGAGAAAATTTGCATACGAGCCATGGGTATATTTTTCCAGTTTCAGTGCCAATTCCCCCGCTCCTTCCATACCTTGCAATACTTTTTGTAAATCTTCTAACAGCGGTGGGGTTGCGCGGGAAAAATCGCTATCTGGCGTGATATCGCGCGCTGCATACGTCTCATTGAGTGCTTTATCAAGCAAGGAGTCCTCTTCAGGCGTTAGGGCGCCTACCATGATCTTAATAAGCCCCACCAGATCCAGAATGTGACTGCGCAAGACGTCTGAAGGATTTTCTCCCTCGCCGATAGGCGGCAAATCAAAGGGGTTCACGTGGTGGGCGGAAGATACGGAAATGCTGAAAAATGATCCGCCAACAGTTTCTGCAAGGCGCTGATATTCGTTTTCCGGATCAATAACGATAACGTCCGTACCGATCATAAGCAGCCGCAGTATTTCCAGTTTTGATGCATAGCTTTTTCCGCCGCCGGACTTGCCGAACACCACCATATTTGCATTTTCCAGGCTGAAGCGGTCAAAAAGCACTAAGCTGTTATTATGGCGATTGATACCATAGAGGATTCCCTGTCCTGAGCTCAATTCTGAGGAAATAAAAGGAAATACGGTGGACACGGGAGAAGTGTTCATATTGGTCTTCAAGGAAAGCATATCGGTACCCAATGGCGAGGTGGTGTGAAATCCTTGCTCCTGGCGGAGAGTGGCCGGCTTGTTATACACCATTTTTGCCTCTAGTATGGAATTGATCTCATTCTCTATAATATCCAGATCTTTTGCTGAGCTGCCATAGAGCGTTATATACAAGCCGAACTTGAAAAATTTTTCTGTTCCTTGCTGTAGGTCGTCGCGCAACTGCTCAATGTCGTTGTATGCGGTCTCCAAGATCGGGTTGCGCACTTTTCCTTGTGCTTCTTCTTCAGATATCTGTACTTCTATTTCGGTCAGTTTTCGCCGGAGATTTTTGAGAATATCCACCACATCAAGCGGTTCAACAAAAATGCTCACATCGGTTTCGCGGTCCAGGTTGATGATGGTAGAGAACCACCCGGAAGTAAGGAACCGCGGATACGCGAACACATAGAGCGTGCGCGAAAACTTCGGCCCAATTTGTATGTCGTTTGCGTCTATGCGTACCGCAGTCGGAGACAGGACATCTTTAAGAGAAGTAACGCCTTCGCTGCGCAGTTGTTGAATTTGCTCTTCCTGTGGAGAAGATGAGGATTGTTGACGAGGCATAATACAGAATATCTATGAGCCGCTAATGATTTTCATGCTCTTCCGCCCACTGGTCTAAATTTGCGGGCTTGCGAGAAAACGGCTGGGGGTTGTATAAATTATAAAACAATTCAATCAATTCTGGAGTGTTGAGGTTTATTGCCCGTACACCAACGCTATTTAACCCGATGACAATATGCTCCACGCGCTGCCAGAGCTGATCTTTATAACGGACAAAATCAGCATCAGAAAGAGTAGTGTCGCTGGATGGCTTTATAAATGACGTGATGGATGTTTTTCCCGGAACTGCCGGCGGATCAAACGGCACAACAATATAGAAGCTTTTGCTCATAATATTTTCCACTTCTACCAAGCTCTTAATGAATTCTACATATTCATTGGTTTGTATCTGCAGTAAGGGATTGTCTTGTGAGGCATTAATGTCTTGGAGGTTGCGAATATAATTTTCCAAGTTCAATATGCGCGATTGCACAATGATCTGCAGTGTAAAATCAAGCGAATTCAAGAAGTCCTGGTATTGGTAGATGATGGCGTTCTGCTCTTCTTCGGATTTCAGATCAAAATTAAGCGACGAGCAGGCAAGCACTGCGCGCAAACCGCTAGTTTTTAGCACCACCACGCCATCGCGAATGTCTTGGAGAGGTAAAAAATATTGTGTGGAATTCTTTTG
>JAJYZQ010000098.1 GCA_021799835.1 bacterium
CTTCTCTGAACGCTACACTATTACGCCAGTGATCATGCGCATGCATTATTTCTATAATTCGTTTGTTCCGCTTCTTTTGTTCTGTCAGCTTTAATCCAAGTGAAAATATAATAATGAAGTGTGCACTTGCTCGTTCGTATAAGCGCATAATATTCTTAAATAGCGCAATGCTTTGAGCGAAGTGAGTGTTTTGCACTGCGCTGAGCAGTTTTTCGCTCTTTTGAGCGATCTTTTCATATGTGGCATCATCTTGATTAATATAATGGAGCAATAGTGCGGGATTTTTTGTTATTTTTTCTTGCGAGTGGGCGTGGAAACGCCGCGCTTGATCTGCATTAAATATGCGCATAGGGCGATTGGTGCGGAGCGGTAGAAGTAAGGTCTCGGCAAAGGGAATGCCGTATTCTTGGGTAATATAGCGATCATAGCCTTGCCGTTTTGCTGAGTAAAATAGCAGTGATTCTCCCGTGCGAACACCAAAAAACCACTGCTGGCTTTTCAGGTAATCAAGGACCGTGTGAAGTTTTGGCGAGATCTTTGCTGACGGAATGGTAATTGGCCTGCTTTGCGTAATGAAAAATTGTCCTTTCTCTTCTGCCCATTCCACATCTACCGGATAGCCAAAATAGTGTTCAATACGGGAAACTAGTTGGGCTAGTGCAACAATTTTACGGTCGGAAAGCTTTTGCTGATTGACGAGCGTGCGTGCTACGGGCATTTCTCGCACACCACCCAAAGGTGCGCGCACTAATTTTTTGTTTTGCGGATGAATGTTTCGCTCATCAATAATAGTACGTTCTTTCTCAATGATGTAATGGTCGGGTGTTATTATTCCTGCCACTACTGCTTCCCCAAGCCCCCAACCCGCTTCTATAATAATTTGATCTGTACGGTGAGTTATAGGATTGAGAGAAAATGCAACGCCGGCGGTATTGCTCTGTATCATTTTTTGTATAATCACTGCCATAGTAAGCGGAGCAAATTTTTGTTTTTGTTCAATGCGGTAAAATAGAGCACGCGGCGTAAACAGAGAAGCCCAACATTTTTGGATGTTGGACAGAAGGGTTTCTGTGGTGGTATAGAGATATGATTCCAATTGTCCCGCCCATGAAGCAGTGATACTATCTTCGGCGGCTGCACTTGAGCGCACCGCTACGAATTGCGCTCCTAGTTCTTTGAAGTTTTCCTGAATGTCCGCAGTAATATTATCGGGCAGTGGAGCGTGAAGAATGAGTGATTGTATGCTTTGCGCAGCAAGAGTAATACTTTGCGGATCAGTATTGATGATATGGCGGAGTGTGGAGTTAATTTGTGCAGTAAGTTTATTTGCGCGCAAAAAACGTTCAAATGCTGTATTAAGCACCACAAAGCCGGGCGGTACTGGAATGTGTTGGTGAAAAAGCTCTCCCAATAATGCGCCCTTATTGCCAGCACTTGTACTATCTGACCTATGAAGTGCGGATAAATTTTTTGTATATGTCATGGCTATGATATGCTAAATTTAGCATAGCACGTCGTAGCATATATTCAATACATACTTCCCTATGGTACAGATGAAGCTGCGGTAATAATTATGGCAACACTGTAAAATGCGCGATGTTGCTGGAGATGCCCCAAGGGGTGGTGTAGAGGGTATACGTGCCCGGAGAGAGTGTGAGCCACGCAGCACAAGACAAGCCGCTATATGATGTGTCTGTCTGGCAGAGTGGTGATGAAAGCGTAATGATTATAGCATCCTGAGTTGACCGTGATGTGCCATAGAGAATGCCTTTGATACCTTGACTATTTTGCAGCCAAATATTTTTATCTCCTTCAAGTCCCGCTAAATTACAGCCACGTACGGTAATAGTTTCCCCTATTTTTGCAGATGATGGTGATATACTGGTGATGATGGGTGCACCGTTCGGCTCATCGGTACACGTAGTTGGCGCTTGCTCTGCGCTGGTTGCAGGCGAGGCTTGTGTGGGTGAAGTATTTTGTACAGGAATACCTACCATAAAACGAACGGTATATGGTGCTGCGGGAGCAGCATTTATTGGTGCAGTAAGATCAACTTCCCCCACGCCATCAAATTCATAATAATATGACCAGCAGTTTGTTGTCGCGCCGTATGATTCACCAAATGGTCCAGCGTTGGAGATCCAGCCGGCAGTGGCCGTGCCCGATATTGTGGTGAATTTTATGGCGGTCTTATTAGGAAAAATAGATTTGGGCAGTTTAATAAAGAGCCGGCCAGTGGATGCGACTTGTTGAGTGGAATCGTTCGGAAATCCGCCGCATACATTGATAGCCTGTGCTGTGGCAGAAGTAGCTGCAGGTGTTGCGGGAACGGTGATACCGTTTTCCGAAGGGTTTGTGCGTAATGCTATTCCCTTCTCGCTGCTCAGTATCCAAAGGGTATAACCGGAAAGCAGTATAACGAGTATGATTAAAATTATCAGTAAAACGCGATACTTCATACTATTTAGTATACCGTGTCAGCACTTTCCTTACAATGGGTAAATAGTATGTTTTCTGTCATCCTGAACCTCTCTCGGATCGGGGCAGGTTTATTTCAGGATCTCATTCTAATATCGTATGTGATCCGACTATTATGGGTCCTGAAACAAGCCCGCCTGCCGGTAGACAGATTCATGATGACTCTCATAAGGTATA
>JAJYZQ010000099.1 GCA_021799835.1 bacterium
TTTCAGAAAAAAGATTGATTACTACTTATCTTTTCTTCAACCCCGCTTTCACAAACGCATTAAAGAGCGGATGGGGGCGGAGAGGGCGGGAGGTGAATTCTGGGTGAAATTGTGTACCGACGAAGAACGGATGGTTGGGCAGTTCAACGATCTCCACGAGATCGCGCTCTTTATTGATGCCAGATATTACCAATCCTTTTTTTTCTAAAATTTCCCGATACTGGTTATTGAATTCATAGCGATGGCGATGGCGCTCAATGATCTGCCGCTTTTTATATGCACGCGCAGCACGAGTGCCGGGTATGAGATCGCATTGATAGCCGCCGAGGCGCATCGTGCCGCCGTATTTCTTGGTTTCCAGATTTTGTTTCTGCTCCATCATCAGGTCAATGATCTTGTGCGCTGCTTTAGGATTGATCTCCGCTGTGTGTGCGCCGGACAGTTTCGCCACATTCCGCGCAAATTCTATAACCGCAAGCTGCATACCGTAGCAAAGACCAAAATACGGGATCTTATTCTTCCGCACATACTCTATGGCGCGGATCTTTCCTTCCACTCCCCTGCTTCCAAATCCGCCCGGCACGATGATGCCGTCAAATTGTTTCAACTCATGCAATTTCTCCGGATGCTTTTCATATTCCTCGGCATCTAGCCATTGGATCCGCGGGACAGCATTATTCGCCCATGCAGCATGCTTAATGGACTCAATAACGGAGAGATACGAGTCACTCAACACAAAATCTCCTGTGCCAAAATATTTTCCCACAATGCCAATATGGACTTCTTTGTGCGCACGGGCAATGCGGTCTTGCAGTGCGCGCCATTCTTTGAGGTCGCGGGTTCGCGGCCGTACTTTAAATTTATTCAGGATGCGCGTGGATATCTTATCCCGCTCAAAATTCAAGGGCACTTGATAGACATTATCCACATCGGGAGCGGAAATGACATCATCAGATGTAATATTGCAAAATACCGATATTTTTTCCTTGCGCTTATTATCCAAAGGAACTGCCGAACGCGCAATGATCATATCCGGCTGAATACCGGCGGAATTTAAAGTACGTGCGGCATATTGCGTGGGCTTGGTCTTCATTTCTCCTACCTTTTCTGGCACCGGCAAATAGCTGACAAGAATGGAGAGAACGCCGGTCGGATCCTTCAGCTTCATCATACGCGCCGCTTCAAGAAAGATGAGATTTTGGTATTCGCCTACTGTTCCGCCGATCTCTACCAGCATAAATTCTGCACCAGTTACCTTTGCTGCATATTCAATGCGCCGGATGACCTCATTGGGAATATCCGGCACCACCTCCACACAACGGCCACTATATTCCAAGTTGCGCTCGCGCTCAATGACCGTTTTATACACTCTGCCGGTAGTCAGATAGTTTGTAGAGAGAATATTTTTATCCAGAAATCGCTCATAGCTGCCGATGTCCTGATCGGTCTCATCACCGTCTTCCGTAACAAAAACCTCACCGTGTTCGGTGGGGTTCATGGTTCCCGCATCAACGTTGATGTAGGGGTCAATCTTTATTGCGGAGACGTTAAAACCTTTGGCTTGGAGTATGGTGCCGAGAGAAGCGACGCTGATTCCTTTTCCTACGCCAGACATCACTCCTCCAATAACAAATAGGTATCGCGTGCGCACAGTTCTCCTGTTGTTACTGATACAACCAACCTTAACTTTTCTTTATCACAACGGTAATGGGGGCAGAAATCTCATCATCCAAAGCGATGGGTACCTGAAATTCTCCAATGGTTTTAAGGGGGCTTGATAAAACAATATTTTTCTCAGAAAGGGAAAATTTTTGTCTATTCAGCTCTTTTGCAATGTCTTTTGCTGAAAGCGATCCAAAGAGCTTTCCGGTGTCATCCGCTTTTTGGCTAAACGTTAAAATTGTCCGCTGGAGCGCGGCAGCGATTTCATGCAAATGGCTTTTGGCACTCGCGCGCTTTTTTTCCTGTGCAGCGGACTGCTGCTGCATCAGTGCGAGCTCTTGCGATGTTGCCGGTTTTGCCAGTTTCTTGGGCAGGAGGAAGTTTTTATAGTAGCCAATTGAAACATGCTTCACGCTTCCCTGCTGCCCAAGCTCCGGCACATTTGCAAGTAAAATAACGTCTATTTTCATAGCCCTATGTTATTTCAATTTCATTAAATAGTCAATTGCTGCCTGAATCTGAGGATCCTGAGCTGCGTCGGTTGGTGTCACCGTAAAGGGCACAGCAGCGGTGGATGCAACAGTCACATCCGGCTGCAGTCCTTTGCCCATAATTTCATCTCCGTTTGGCGTAAGCCATTTGGCAATAGTGAGCTTGAGCGATGAGCCATCAGAGAAGTCCTGCATCTCCTGTACAGATCCTTTGCCGAATGATTTTTCTCCAATGAGTGCGACATGCCGGTCATCGCGCAAAGCACCAGCAAGAATCTCTGCAGCTGATGCCGAACCGCCATTCATCAGCACAACCGTCGGCATTTGATCAAACGTTGCAGGGCCCTTGGAATAGTATTTCGTTACCGTGCCGTCATATTTCTGCTCCTGCACCACTAAGCTATTCGGCGCCAGAAGCCATCCGCTAATATTTACTGCTTCCTGCAATATGCCGCCGGGGTTGGAGCGCATATCCAGAATCATTTTCTGCG
>JAJYZQ010000100.1 GCA_021799835.1 bacterium
ATTATACTGCCCTCTGGCAACCGATCAGCGGCTATTACTTAGCCAATTCTTCTCAAACCCAGTATTTGAGCCCGAACGGATCTGTTACGTTTTCTGCAGATTATCAGCCGCATTATATTACGATCATCAGTATGAATGCCGCACCACAGAGCCAGATTGCGGATAGTGTCGTGCAATTCTCTGCTGACGCCACAGATAGCATTCCTGCCTATCAATCCTCTTTGGTGTATAGCTGGAATTTTGGTGACAGTGCTACGGCGATCGGCAAAACTGTTAGCCATTCCTATCACACGGTGGGCACGAAAACGGTAACGCTGACCGTAACTGACGGACATGGTGCAAGCATCGCGAAAACTCTGCCGGTGCAAATTCAGTACGGCTTGCCGCAGTACAAAGAATCCGCGCAATAATCACGCTGTTGGTCATCCTGATCCTAAAACAAACCTGCCTGCCGGTAGGCAGGTTCAGAATGACCCATGCTCGTTGCAAAGAGGGCAGTTTTGTGATAAGGTGGGGCAGTATTATTGCGTATGTACTGCTATGATCGCACGCAAAGAAGTGGAGCGGCTCTGTGCGCTTGCCCGTCTGCATTTGAATGAAAAAGAAACGGCAGCGCTGCAGAAAGATCTCTCTATGATGTTGGATTATTTCAAGGCGATCCAAAAGCTGGATACGGCTGACACTGAACCTACCTTTAATGTCACCGGAATGCTTAACCATCTTCGCGCGGATACGCCAGCGGAATTTTCTGATGCGAAAAAACTCGCAGCAAGCGCCCCGCACACGAATGATGATTATGTACAAGTGAAATCTATTCTTTCCAATGAAGACTAATTTTCCGGGAGATATCCCCACACTCCATAAAGGGCTCGCAGAAAAAGAATTCAGCGCTGCAGAGATCACGGCGCATTTTTTACAGGTGATAGACGAAAAAAATCCGCGGATCCATGCATATCTCACGGTATTTGCAGATGAAGCGCGTGCAGCGGCGCGCGCTCTTGATGCGCAGATTGCTGCAGGCGAAGAACTGGACATCCTTGCCGGCGTGCCGCTCGCACTGAAAGACAATATTTTGGTAAAAGGATTTCCCGCAACTGCCGCATCAAAGATACTGGAAAATTATCAGGCAGCCTATGATGCAACGGTAACAGAAAAACTCCGCGCTGCGGGCGCAGTGATCTTAGGCAAGACCAATATGGATGAATTTGCTATGGGTTCATCCACGGAAAACTCAGCATTTGGCCCGACACGGAACCCTGTAGACGAATCCAAAGTTCCGGGCGGTTCCAGCGGCGGATCTGCAGCGGCAGTAGCTATGGATGGCGCACTGGTAGCGCTTGGCTCAGACACCGGCGGGTCTATCCGGCAGCCGGCAAGCTTTTGCGGGGTGGTGGGTATGAAGCCGACGTATAGTACCGTTTCTCGTTATGGGCTTATTGCTATGGCATCGTCACTGGATCAGATTGGGCCGTTTGCGCGAACCGTTGGCGATGCGCGGATACTCTTTAGCGCAATAGCCGGAAAAGATCCGCATGACGCGACGACTTCATCGTATGCGTTTGATTGGCAGACGCCGCCGCTTGATAATCTGAAGGGTGTGACAATTGGTTTGCCAAAGGAGTATTTTTTGGAAGGGTTGAATGCGGAGGTGAAGGATGCGATACTGCGGCAAGTGCACGAAATGGAACGCGCGGGTGCAGTGGTGCAAGAGGTCTCCTTGCCGCATACGGAATATGCGCTTGCTATCTATTATCTCGTGATGGCTGCGGAAGTATCCAGCAATCTCGCGCGGTTGGACGGTATTCGGTACGGCTATGAAACGCGCCATAAGGCGGAAAATCTGGAAGAACTCTATGCGCTGAACCGCGGTGAAGGATTTGGCCGCGAGACGCGCCGCCGCATAATCCTCGGCACCTATGTGCTGTCTGCCGGATATTTTGATGCCTACTATGTGCAGGCAAGCAAAGCACGCACGCTGCTCAAAAATGACTTTGCACGCGCGTTTGATACAGTGGATCTCTTGGTGACACCAACCACGCCAACCACGGCATTCGGCTTTGGTGAAAAAACAGCAGATCCATTGGTAATGTATCTCTCTGATATTTATACGGTCTCTGCACCGCTTGCCGGCATACCTGCGCTTTCCTTGCCGGTGCGCGGGAAAGGGAAAATGCCTATAGGATTGCAACTGATGGCGCCGCATTTTCATGAGCGGCAACTTCTTGATGTTGCTGAATATGTGGAACGCGCAAATGCAGTAGCATGATCACACCTCAAAATATTGCCGGAGTGAGCGGACAGATCGCCACCGTGTTCAATAGCTACAATTGGGCGCTCTTTTTTGCGATTATTAAACTTGTTTTAGAAGTTATTACAGTTCTTTTGACTGCCGGCATAGTAACGGTCATCGTCAAGCACCATAAGCTTACGCATCCGGTAGTTGCTTCAGCAGAGCCTGCAGAATCGGCTCCGCACTTTAATGCCGCACCTTATCAACGGGCGTGGGAGCATATTGAAGCGGTGCACTCATCAACAGATATCAATATCCTGAAGCTCGCGATCATTGACGCGGAT
>JAJYZQ010000101.1 GCA_021799835.1 bacterium
ATCCAGCGCATCATCCGCGATATCCAACTGCTCTGCGCGGGCAATCCGCGCGAGCACGTGCAATATATCCTCGCGGCTTAACTTCTCAAAAATGAGGCGTTGGGAGCGGGACTGAATGGTTGGCAGTACCTTATGTAGCTCAGTAGTTGCCATAATGAACACTGCGTATGCGGGCGGTTCTTCCAGGGTCTTTAAGAGTGCGTTGAACGCATCTTTGGTCAGCATATGGACCTCATCAATGATGAAGACCTTATAGAACAGATGAGAGGGCTTGAAGCGCGTGACCTCGCGAAGCTGGCGGATCTCATCAATACCGCGGTTTGACGCCGCATCTATTTCTATCACGTCCATACTTTGCTGGTTTTGGATGCTCCGGCAATGTGCGCACTGGTTGCAGGGCTCAATATCTTTGGCAGTGAGTTTTTCTTTGTATTGCGGATCATCCAGCTTTTCACGCAAAGAGAGACAATTGATGGTCTTTGCAAAAATGCGCGCCAAACTGGTTTTGCCGCTTCCCCGCTCTCCCGCAAACAGATATGCATGGCCGATCTTTCCGCGCAGCACCGCATTCTGCAATACCGCCCGGGGTATTTCCTGGCCGGCAACATCGCCGAATGTATCCGGCCGATATTTACGGTAGAACACCTGGCTATTTTCCAGCGTTTCTTTGCTGGTTCGCTGCGCGGACTTTTTTGGCATAGCGTGATACGTATAATTTTATCGGCGAATGGGAGATCCTGAAACAGTATGGTCATCCTGAACCCGCCTACCGGCAGGCAGGCTTGTTTCAGGATCAGGATAACAACCTTAATACCCCTTTAACTTTTCCACTTTTTGGCTGGAGCGGATCTTTTCCAAAGCTTTTGCTTCAATCTGCCGAATGCGCTCGCGTGTGACCCCGAACTCCTTGCCTACTTCTTCCAAGGTATGCGTGACCCCGTCTTCCAGGCCAAAGCGCATATTGAGAATTTTCTTTTCACGCGGCGTGAGATAGGAAAGGATCTCATTGATATGCTCTCTCAAGAGATTGCGCGCGGCAAGCTGACTCGGGAGCAACTCATTTTCATTCTTGATGAATTCCTGCAACGTGCTGTCTTCTTCGTCATCGCCGCCTACTGGGCTTTCCAACGACACCATCTCCTGCGAGATCTTCATAATCTGCCGCACTTTTTCCACCTCAATGCCCATTTCTGCAGCAATTTCCTCCGGCAGCGGCTCACGGCCGAGGTCTTGCAATAGGCCATGGCGCACCTGAGTATATTTGGCAATGGTTTCTACCATATGCACAGGGATCCGGATGGTGCGGGACTGGTCGGCAAGTGCGCGCGTGATCGCCTGGCGGATCCACCACGTTGCATAGGTGGAAAATTTGAATCCTTTGCGATAATCAAATTTTTCCACTGCGCGGAACAGCCCTAGGTTTCCTTCTTGGATGAGATCAAGCAAAGTAAGATTGCGGCTTCTGCCGAGGTATTTTTTGGCAATGCTGACAACAAGCCGGAGGTTTGCTTCCGTGAGTAGGCGCTTCGCTTCTTCCTCTCCCCGCTCAATGCGCTTGGCGAGCTCTACTTCTTCTTCTGCGGATAACAGCGGCACCTTACCGATCTCCCGCAAATAGATCTGCACAGAATCAAAATGATCCAAGTACATATCAGTCATTTGCGCCGCTTCTTTTTCTTTGACATTCAGTATCTCCACATCTTCCATCACTTTAATGCCAACATTGCCCAGCGTGGTGTAGAGATTTTCCAATCCATCAATATCCTCTTCAATATTGGGGAATGCGTTCAAGATTTCTGAGTGTGTGATAAAGCCGCGTTCCTTTCCTTTGCCTACCAGAAACTTTACTTTTTCCGCAAATTCCGCCTGCTTTACTGCGGGCTTATTTGCCTGAGCCGCCGGTTTTTTTACCGCAGCCTTACGTGCCGGACGAACCAGCTTTTTTGATTTTTTTGATGCTGTTTTTTTCATTGGGGGGTTTTGTGAGGATTTTTTGCGTACCTGTTTCTGTGCTGCTCGTTTTGGCGTAGCGGCTATACTCTTTTTTTGCGCCGGCCTTTTCTTCGCCGGTTTCACTTTTACCGGTTTCTTTTTTGCTATCGGCTTTGCGCGCTTCGCTCGAGCGGCAGTCCTGTTGTTTTTTGCCATATCGTTATTTCCCGTTTAATTGTTGCAATAGATCGTTGAGTGCTTGGGAAAGATTGGCGACTTCATCTGTGTTATTCTCCTGTTCGGCGATCTTCAGTCTGCGGGTAATGTCGGTGATCACTTCTTTGTGTGCGTGCTGTTCTATCTGATGGGCGGCAGCAGCGAATTCTGCTTGTACGTCACTGCCCTCCCACTCAAATTCCGCTTGTGCGATAAGGGCGCTGAGGCGCGGGTTATAAAAAAGGGTGCGGGTATCCCATCGCCCCTCCTTCTGCCAAACACCCATTAAATAATCAAAAATACCCCGCAGCTCCTCATCGGTTATCCATTCTGCGCGTATGCGGGTAACCAGCTCAGGTTTGCGGAGTGCGAGCGTTATTAAGGATTC
>JAJYZQ010000004.1 GCA_021799835.1 bacterium
AGATCGGCATTCAACAATAAATGCTTCTGAAACTATATATAATCATGATGTGTGGACGCTAAATTTTTATTGAAAGAAGAAAAAATCTTAAGAGAAAAGAACTTCGCAAAAAATGCGAAGATTGTGAAATGATATCAAAAGCATATCGCATGTTTGATATTGATGGAAAAAATTTAATACTCCGAGATTAATTTTTATAACTAGCGCGGATAAAGAAATTACAACGAAAATAGCCATCTTTCAAAAAAAGAAGGGAATTATATACAAAAATCCGATAAGAGAAAGAAATTGAACTAAAGAGCAAAACGAGCATATTCTATGAGCAACACCATTCGGCTTTCAGGATTTAGTTTGGCACTGCAGGATATTGGCGAGGCTGATCAATATATTGTTCTCTATACGCGGGAAAGTGGCTTGGTGCGTGCATTGGGGAAAAGCATTCGCAAGATCACCTCAAAACTGCGCGGGCAAGTGCGGCCGGTGCAACTTACCAATATAGAGTTACTTATTGGCCGCCGGCACACTATCCTGATCGGCGCTGCGGCGGAAGAACATTATCCGATACTCAATCATTCCATAGAGACGCTGCAAGCAACTGCGGATGTTGGCGCATTGCTGCAAAATATGCTGGTAGAGCATGAAACACTGGAGGGATTGTGGGAATTATTGGACCATATGTTCACTGCGCTTAATGATCCGGCGAACGGCATACGAGTTTCGCTGATTGAGTCATATTTTTATCTGCGGTTTCTTGCGATGGCGGGTTTGAGCCCCAATGTCAGCAGCACCTGCGTTTTTTGCGGACAAGAAATTCGCGACGACGCATTCTTCATATTTCGGGAAGGCGGCTTTGCGCACCCGCACTGCGCGCAAGAGCATAGAACACCAAGCGGCAGAAAGCGAAGCGCAGATGCAGCACCCATTACGAAGCGCGAATGGTATCTCTTGCAGCGTATTGAGCAGGCAGAGTGGCCGGGTATTTTGTCAGCCGATTTGCATCATATTGATCCTATTCGCGACTTTCTCAAGCAATTTGCCGCATATTACGCAATGCGCTAGATGTGCTATACTACTAGTAATTTCCTTTTCACGTATGCCGTTAAGCGACGTTGAGAAAAAACTCTATACGCCGGATGGCGAACAACCCCAATCAAGCATTCTTTCAGCTCAGGAAAAAGAAATTCAGCACGCTAACTATACAGAATCTGCTGCAAGCGGCTGGAAGTCCACACCCCGCCGTGTAAGCGGCATGCCGCAATGGATGAAGATCGCTATTGGTGTGGTTGTTTTTTTGGCGCTTGCTGCAGGAGGCCTCTATTTCTATAAAAGTTGGTTTGGATTTAGCGAGTCAAAGATTATCTTTTCTATCGCGGCGCCCAATAGCATCAATAGCGGCGATACCGTTACCTATACTTTTTCTGTTATTAATAATAACCGGGTGAATTTGACGGGAGCATATATTGAACTCACTCTTCCTTCGGGAGCTATCAGTACCACTGGCAATGCCGTGCACAGTGCATACACGCAAATCTCGGTCGGCAATGTGGGATCATTAAGCGAAGTGCAGAAAACCTATGCGTTGAAATTGGTCGGTGCCCAAAATTCTTCTGCAGACCTGAAAGCACGGCTAGTATATTATGCGGATGGCGTTTCTATACCACTGCAAAAACAGGCGGACAAAAACATTACGATCGCCAGTGTGCCCGTGAACTTTAACTTTAAGATCGCCAATCAAGTGCTGAGTGGAAAATCGTTCTCGTTTACCGTGAACTATCAAAATAACAGCCAATTGCCGTTTTCTGCAGCACGCATTGTCATTGATTATCCGCAAGGATTCGTATTTGCGAACGCCGATCCTGCGCCGACTGCCAGCAATAATGTCTGGGATATTGGAAACCTTGCGGTGCAGGCGGGAGGATCATTGCAGATCTCTGGTATTCTTTCGGGCAATACCGGTGACACGAAAAAATTCACGGTATCTTTTGAAGTGCCGTCGTCCGGCAGCACTACCACGTATTCCGTCTATGCGCAATCGGTTACTGCCGTGCAGATATCACAAAGCCCCTTATTGCTTACCCAAACCGTGAATGGCGACACTGCAGCGATTACCACACCAGGCGCAATGCTGCATTATGTTTTGTCGTATAAGAATGATTATAATGTTGCCATAAATAATGTGACGATAACTGCGGAACTCAACGGCACTATGTTTGATGTTGCTTCGCTTCAGACAAATGGCATTTATAATGCGTCAAACAATACGATAATCTGGACGGGGACGGAAGATGCCAATCTGCAAAGCCTGGCGCCCGGTGAGACCGGACAAGAACAGTTCACGATAAAAGTAAAAGGCCAATACCCGCTCTATAGCCAAGATAATAAGAATCTGACGCTTGCCGTGAACTCAACCATTGCAAGCGATAACGTACCCAGTTATTTGGGCGTGGATAAGATAGCGCAGTCGGCAAACGAGCTCATAGTAAAGCTGTCTACGCAAACGAGTTTTACGGAGAAAGGATATTATTTTGATAATGCTGCACGCCTCTCAAACACGGGGCCGGTGCCGCCGCGCGTGGGGCAGACGACTACGTATACCATTCACTGGCTGATCACCAATAGCTCTAACGACGTGCATAATGCAAAAGTTACAGCATATCTTATGCCGGGCGTTTCGTGGACGGGAAAGACGATCAATAATTTTGGTGGTGCGATTACCTATAATAGTACGACCGGCGAGGTAATGTGGAACATCGGCACTATTCCCGCATCCACCGGCTATAGCTTGCCGGCGTATGAAGCAGTATTCCAAGTGAGCATTACTCCGGCGATCAACCAAGTGGGCAGCGCTATGAATCTCGTATCTGCTGCACAATTTTCCGGCACAGACGCCTTTACCAACCAAAACATTTCTTTACCAGGGAGTGCGCTGGATACCACATTGCCGATGGATTTTCAACTTCCGTCGGGCGGAGGGATCGTGCAGCAATAATAACGCCAGAGCATCAGGGAGGTTGTGTCGCCGTTGCCGAAGCGGCTTTTTTATGCTTAACTCATACCAATTACGTGACCAATTAAAACATCTTGTATGCCCACGCCTGATATCATGGAGAAATTAGTAGCGCTTTCAAAACGCCGCGGATTTGTGTACCCGGGGTCAGAGATCTATGGGGGATTAGCCAATGCCTATGAGTATGGCCCATTGGGCGTAGAGCTTAAGCGGAATATTCAGAACGAATGGTGGAAAACATTCATTCAGCGCCGGAGCGATATGCTGGGCTTGGACTCTTCCATTATCTTACATCCCAAGGTTTGGGAAGCATCCGGACATGTGGCAGGTTTTGCTGATGCGATGATTGATTGCAAGCATTGCCAGACCAGAATGCGCGCCGATCATTTGATTGAAGATTTTTTTGCCGCAAAAGACCACGCAATCAATGTTGAAGGAAAAACTGAAGAGGAGTTGGACGCCATCATACGGGAAAACAAGATCCCATGCCCGGTTTGCAAAAAATTTGACTGGACGCCGGTCAGAAAATTCAATCTTTTATTTGAAACACATATCGGTATTGTCCCGGAAGCGCAGTCAAAAGTATATTTGCGGGGAGAAACGGCGCAGGGCATATTTGTCACGTTCAAGAATATCACCAATTCCATGCGGACGAAGCTGCCATTTGGTGTGGGGCAGATCGGGAAAAGTTTTCGCAACGAGATAACCAAAGGAAATTTTATTTTTAGAACTCTTGAGTTTGAGCAAGCAGAAATAGAGTATTTTTTTGATCCGGATGAATCTGACTGGAAAAAATTATTTTCCGCATGGCAGCAAAGCATGTGGGATTTCGTCACGCATGTGCTCGGCGTCAATGCGCAGAACTTGCGCTGGCGCGAGCATAGCGACGAAGAACGCAGTTTTTATAGTAAGCGCACGGAAGATCTGGAATACCGCTTTCCTTTTGGCTTCAAAGAACTCTGGGGGTTAGCATATCGCACGGATTATGACTTGAAACAGCATATGAAATATTCTGGGGTGGATCTTTCCTACGTTGATGCGGCATCAGGAAAGAAATTCGTGCCCCACGTTATTGAGCCGGCAGTGGGTATAAACCGGTTGATGGCGATGGTGATGATTGAGTCGTACGTTGAAGAAGAAGGGCGAGTCGTGATGAAACTTCCTGCGCAGTTAGCGCCGTATAAAGCAGCAGTCTTTCCGTTGCTTGCCAATAAGCCGGAATTGGTTGCGCTGGCAAAGAGTATCTATGATGATCTGCGCAAAGATCATATGATCGCGTGGGATGACCGCGGCAATATTGGCAAACGGTATTATGCGCAAGATGAGATCGGCACACCTTGGGCGATCACGATTGACTTTGACAGCTTGCACGATCAGACCATAACGGTGCGTGACCGCGACACCATGCAGCAGGAGCGCATACCGATCGCCGCACTGCGGCAATTCATTGCTGACCGGCTTTGATCATCTTTTGCAGAGTGGTAGCAGATAATTATTTCTTGTTCTATGCTGTATAAACAATATACATTGGCAAATGGTGCGCGCATTATTTTAGCGCCGCGCGCGAATATAAAATCCGCGCTTTTTTTGGTGCTCGTAGGGACTGGTTCGCAGAATGAAGATCAGCGCATCAATGGCATTTCACATTTTCTTGAGCATTTATTTTTTAAGGGATCGGGCCGGTATCCCCGCGCTCAAGACATCAGTACGGCACTTGATTCGTTCGGCGCGGAGTATAATGCATTTACCGCAAAGGAATATACCGGATTCTATGTGCACTGTGCGGCGATGCATCTCGCAAAAGGAATGGACGTTATTGCCGATATGCTGCGCAGCCCGCTATTTGCAGCCGATGAGTTGGAGCGGGAAAAAGGAGTTATCGCCGAAGAGATCAATATGTACCAGGACACCCCTTCATCGTATGCAGCAGACCTCTTTGAACTCTTATTGTGGGGTAACTCACCGCTGGGGCGGCTGACCATTGGGACAAAGCGCAATGTTGCATCATTTACTCCTGCAGATCTGCGGCGGTATTATGCGCAACAATATGTGCCGCGCAATATGGTTGTCGTGGTTGCCGGGCACTTTAGAGAAGAAAAGGTTCGCCAACTCATTGAGGAATATTTTGCTGCATGGCCAAAACAGGAGGTGACTGATGGCGCTCCGTCTTCTGTTGCTGCGGATCACCACAGCACAACAGATCAGGAGTTTGCCGATGTTCAACGAACGGGCACTATTCTTTTGCATCACAAGAAGACCGATCAAGCGCATTTGATCATTGGTGTGCCGTCTTATGGGCTTCATGACCAGCGGCGATTTCCTGCAGAAGTGTTAGCAACCGTACTCGGCGGGGGGATGAGTTCGCGCTTGTTTGCAGATATTCGTGAAAAGAACGGTATGGCGTATTATGTCGGTTCGTTTCAGCAAAACTATACTCAGGAAGGATATTTGGCCACGCGGATCGGCGCGGATGTTTCAAAAGCAGTACAGGCGACCGCCATCACCACAAAACACTATGAGGAAGTGAAAGAAAAAAAGATCGGTTCGGCGGAATTGAAAAAAGCGAAAGATTATTTGGATGGCAAGCTTATTTTGGGTTTGGAATCGCTCAGCGACATCGCATCGTGGTATGGTATGCAGGAATTGCTTGAGCATCGCATACAGGAAGCGCAGGAATTTATGCGCCTGATCAATGCGGTTAGCGCTGATGATGTGCGGGAAATTGCGCGTGATATTTTTCACGCTGACCGATTATATCTTGCACTGATTGGTCCGTACACGGATATGAGCGATTTTGAAACGGCGATGAAAATGTTATAATTGTTAAGCTCCTAAAACAATGTTGTCATCCCAAATTTACTTGTCCTGCTGTGGCGGTGATTTCGGGATCAAGATAACAAAAAATATGCCTGAAACAAAAACATCTTTTGATATCTCATTTATCTCGTTATTCCGGATCGTCCTGGTGGGGCTTCTGGTCTGGTTTGTGTACCGGACGCTCGGTATTTTTGAATTGCTGTTTCTTGCTATCATTTTGGCGTCAGTCATCAGCCCTTGGGCAACGTATCTTGAGCGATTTCATATTCCGCGGATTGTAAGCATTATTTTCATCTATGTTGCACTCTTTATCGCGCTCTTTGTAGTCGTCTATTTATTGATGCCAACATTTCTCCAGGAGACCGCGCATTTTCTGAATCTCGTTTCAAACCTTTCGTTTGTCACCGGACAGGATAAGCTTTTTTCTCATATACTCACCACTTTACAGTCAGACAACTCATTTGTCTTGAGCCAAAACTTAAGCAGTTTGGGTGGAAGTTTGTCGCAAATATCCACGACCGTGTTTGATTCTGTGGTGCGGATATTCGGCGGACTGCTTTCATTTGCCGTCGTGATTGTCATCTCTGTATATCTTTCCCTGCGCAAAAACGGCATCAATTATTTTTTGCGTCTGGTTTCTCCCGCCGCGTATGAGGCAAAGATCTTGGATATCTGGCGGCGGTCGGAAGACAAGATCACACGCTGGTTTGGCGCACAGCTTATATTAAGCTCTATGATCGGCGTTATGGTGTGGTTTGGATTGTTGATGCTGCATGTGCCGTTCAGTATGCTTTTGGGATTGCTGGCGGCTATACTGGAGCTGGTGCCGTTTGTCGGGCCGGTCATTGCGGCAATTCCTGCAGTTCTTCTTGGCTTAGGCCAGAACCCCGAGCTTGCGCTTTTTGTGGTTCTTTTGTACATACTTGTTCAGCAAATAGAAGTGCATATTCTTGTGCCGAACCTTATGAAAAAAGCGGTTGGCATGGATCCGGTCATTGCCATCCTTGCTTTGCTTATCGGTTTTCAACTTGCGGGGATGCTCGGCATCGTTATGGCGATCCCGGTGATGGTTATTATCATTGAAGCGGGAAGCGATATCATTAATACGCGGAAAAGCCGGATAGCTCAACGCACGTAAGTATGCCTTCTTTATCTATAGTAGCTACACCTATTGGAAATCTTAGTGATATAACATTCCGCGCAGTTGAAACATTGCGGAATGCTGATGTTGTGGTGTGTGAAGATACGCGTGTGACGCGAAAGCTGCTCGCGCATTATGGCATTACGACACCGGTAGAAAGTTTTCATGCGCATTCGGATGAGCGCAAGATCCAGCGGATTGTCGGTATGTTGCGAGAAGGGAAGAAGGTGGCGCTTGTTTCAGATGCTGGCACGCCACTTATTTCCGATCCGGGCAATGTGCTCATTGATGCGGTGCAGCGAGCCATTTCTGATGTACATATTACGCCTATTCCTGGGCCGTCCGCGCTCACCGCATGCCTTTCGGTAAGCCCGTTCAGTGTGGACAAATTTCTTTTTCTTGGTTTTCTGCCGCGCAAGAATAAGCGGATAAAAACCTTTGCTGCAATAAAAGAAAGTACCGTGCCTGTTGCATTCTATGAGTCGCCTCAGCGCATAGAAAAAACGATGCAGCAGCTGGTCGCACTCTATAACGAAGAGCCGCAGAAAGATTTTTCTCTTATTGTCGCCAAGGAATTGACGAAACTGCACGAAACCATTCTGTATTCCACGAAAGAAACGGTTTGTGCTGATCTGGGGCATATTGCCGTAAAAGGAGAATTTGTGGTAGTGTTAAAAAATATTTGAAACGTTTCATTCTATGGCCGCCCAGAAAGTTTATCTGACCACTGCAATACCATTCGTGAATGCTGAGCCGCATATTGGCTTTGCGTTGGAAATTGTGCAGGCGGATGTCTGGGCGCGCTATCAGCGCATGTGCGGCAATGATGTCCATTTTGTTACGGGAACGGACGAGAACAGTTTGAAAAATGTGCAGGCCGCCGAAAAGATGGGAATGAGCCCGCGAGCACTCGTGGATAAATATGCCGCGTCATTTCAAAACCTTAAAATGCTATTAAATATTTCCATAGATGATTTCATTCGCACCACTGAAGACCGGCATATCGTTGCAGTAAAAAAACTCTGGCTCGCTTCGCAGAATGATATTTATGAGAAAGAATATGAGGGTCTGTACTGTGTGGGCTGTGAAGCATTTTATAAGCCTGATGAGTTGGAAAATGGTTTGTGCCCGGAGCATAAGACCAAGCCGGAATTGGTGAAAGAAAAAAATTATTTCTTCCGGCTGTCTGCCTATCAAGATAAACTCAAAGATCTTATTGAACACAACACTATTCGCATCATTCCTGAGTCTCGTAAGAATGAGGTTCTCGGCTTTATCGCAAAAGGATTGGAGGATTTCAGCGTGTCGCGGTCATTCCAGCGTGCGCGTGGGTGGGGGATTGTCGTTCCCCATGATCCTACCCAGATCATCTATGTTTGGTATGATGCGCTGACCAACTATATCAGTGCGGTAGGGTATGGCGATAATGATCACCAAATGTTTGATCATTGGTGGCCGGCTGATTACCATTTTATCGGCAAGGGGATCATTAAATTCCATGCGCTGTATTGGCCGGCAATGTTGCTGTCTGCGGGCTTGGCGCTGCCGAAAAATATCTTTGTCCACGGGTATATTACGATAGACGGACAGAAAATGAGTAAGTCCATTGGCAATGTAGTGACGCCTGCAGAATTGCTTGCGCGGTATGATGCGGACGCGGTGCGCTATTATTTGTTACGCGAAGTGCCGAGCACAGGAGATGGTGATTTTTCGCTGGCGAAATTTATAGAGCGACACAATGCAGACCTGGCGAACAACCTGGGCAATTTGGTGTCGCGTGTGACCAATCTTGCGTTGCCTCTGAAAACGCTGCGTGGGAAGGCTTCAGCAGAAACCGCGCAGGAGATCGATCATACCTGGACGTTGTATCGCACTGCAATGGAACAAATGCGCTTTAATGAGGCGTTAGAGATCGTATGGAAATTGCTCAGTTTTTCCAATACTGCAATAGAACAACAAAAGCCATGGGAACTGGCACAGTCTCATAAAAAGCAAGATCGTGTCCGCCTAGAGCAGTTTCTTTTTGACCAGTGTGTGGTGATCGCCAATGTTGCATGGTTGGTGGCGCCGTTTATTCCTCAAACAGCAGAAAAAATGCTTTTTGCGCTTGGTGTAGCAAAGTCAAGCAAAGACGGCTGGCAGGATACAGGTTTTTCTATCACTCAAAAAGCCGCGCTCTTTCCGCGGATAGCATAATTTTTATGTTGATTGATATTCATGCACATCTGCAGTTTGGCGCGTATGACGCTGACCGCGAAGCAATCATCCAACAGTGTGCCGAGCAAGATATTTTTGTCATCAATGTCGGCACCAATCGCCAAACATCTCAAGACGCTCTTGTTCTCGCGCATCGCTATCCTGAACGATTCTGGGCAGCTGTTGGCCTGCATCCGACTCACTTGATCTCCTCTCCGCGCGACCCTGATGAATCTGCATCGGGCAGTGATATCGTTCCTGCAGAAGAGTTTCAGTGTGCTGTTTATCAAGAGTTGGCACGTGATGAAAAAACGGTTGGCATCGGCGAGTGCGGGCTGGATTATTTTCATTTGGAACGGAATTACGGATTTTCTCCCGAACAGATCGCGCAGGAAAAAGAGCGCCAACAAGAAGTATTTGCCGCGCATATCCGCTTAGCGAAAGAAGTGGGCAAGCCGCTCGTTATTCATTGCCGTGATGCATATGGGGATGTGCTTGCGGTAGTGCGGCGTGAAGGAATGCCGGCAGCAGGGGGTGATGTTCATTTTTTTGCTGGCGATATGCAAACTGCGCAGCAATTCCTTGATCTTGGTTTTTCGCTTTCTTTTACCGGTGCTATCACATTTAAGAATGCCGCTGCCTATGCTGATGTTATCCGATCTTTGCCCTTGGATCGGCTTATGGCGGAAACTGACGCGCCCTATGTTGCTCCTGAGCCGTTTCGCGGCACGCGCAATACGCCTCTTTATGTGAGGCAGGTCGTAGAAAAGATCGCTGCGATCCGCAACATCAGTTTTGATGAGGCGGCGCTTGCAACCTTTACTAATGCAAAAAAGCTGTTTAAATTGGGGTAGAACCTACTCATTTGATCAATTTCTTCGTTAAAATACTGCGGTTTTTCTCACCGCAGCAAAACTACGGCTTGAAAGACCCTTGCATTTTGCCTTGAACTTGACCAAACGCGTACGTTCTATTGATATAACATATGAAATCCTACAATTTCCGAAAAATAGAAAAAAAATGGCAGGGCATCTGGGAGGAACGCAAGCCCTATGCGGCAACTGCGCGTACGGGTAAGGAAAAAATGTACATCCTGGATATGTTTCCGTATCCATCGGGTGCGGGATTGCATGTTGGCCATCCGGAAGGATATACGGCGACAGACATCATTGCGCGCTATATGCGCCGCAAGGAGAAACAGGTTCTTCATCCGATGGGATGGGATGCGTTTGGGCTTCCTGCGGAAAATTATGCCATTAAGACCGGCACGCATCCGGATAAAACGACGCGAACCAATATCGCAACATTCAAGCGGCAGATCAAGAGCTTGGGCTTTAGCTATGACTGGGATCGCGAGGTCAATACCTCTGATCCGCAGTACTATCGCTGGACGCAATGGTTGTTTTTGCAACTCTATAAAAAAGGCTTTGCCTATAAAAAATCTGCACCAGTCAATTGGTGCCCATCCTGCAAAACGGTGCTTGCAAATGAGCAGGTGGTAGGTGGCGCATGCGAGCGCTGCGGATCTTTGGTAGAGCAGAAGAATATGGAACAGTGGTTTTTCAAGATCACTGCGTATGCTGATGACTTGTTGAACGGGCTTGACCGTATTGATTGGCCCGAACCGATAAAAATAATGCAGCGGAATTGGATCGGGCGCAGTGAAGGCGCACGCGTTGATTTTGCACTTGCAGAACTGCCGGAAAAAATCACCGTGTTCACCACGCGCCCCGATACGCTCTTCGGTGCTACTTTTATGGTGCTTGCTCCCGAGCATCCGCTCGTGAATGCCATTACTACCCCCGCGTATGCCGAACAGGTCGCACAGTATAAAAAAGAGTCCGGAGGAAAGTCTGAGTTGGAGCGCACGGCACAGCAAAAAGATAAATCCGGCGTATTCACGGGCGCGTATGCGGTGAACCCTTTGACCGGCAAAAAAATTCCCGTGTGGATCGCGCAATATGTGCTGATGACTTATGGAACAGGTGCTATTATGGCAGTGCCCGCACATGATCGCCGCGACTTTGAATTTGCGCAAAAATTTGATCTGGATATTGTGCCGGTGATTGCTCCTCTCGGCGCACAGGATTCTCCTGAACTGCCGTTTGAAGAATACGGCACGGTAATAAACTCCGGAAAATTTTCCGGCCTCAGCTCTCAAGAAGCAAAAAAGCAGATCATACAGTATCTCGCAAAAACGGGAGCAGGAGAGCAGTGGGTTAATTATAAGCTGCGCGACTGGCTAGTGTCGCGGCAGCGCTATTGGGGCGCGCCAATACCCATTATTTACTGTGCACAGTGCGGTGAAGTGCCCGTGCCGGAAAAAGATCTGCCGGTACAATTGCCGACGGATGTTGATTTCAAACCGACCGGAGACTCGCCGCTTACTTCTTCACGATCATTTCATAATGTAAAATGCCCGCGCTGTGGCGGTAAAGCCCGGAGAGAATCTGATACTATGGATACTTTCGTGGATTCTTCTTGGTATTATTTGCGCTATGCTGATCCGCATAATGCAAAAAAAGCATTTGATCAAAAGAAAATTGCCCAATGGCTGCCGGTTGACTTGTATGTCGGCGGCGCGGAGCATGCGGTGCTACATCTCTTGTATTCGCGGTTCATCACTAAATTTTTATATGATGAAAAATTGTTGTCGTTTGATGAGCCATTCCTTACGTTGAAGAACCAAGGGCTGATCTTGGGTGAGAACGGCCATAAGATGAGCAAATCAAAAGGAAATGTTATCAACCCCGATGAGATCGTGAAAGAATTTGGCGCTGATTCTTTGCGACTCTATGAGATGTTTATGGGGCCGTTGGAAGATGCAAAGCCGTGGTCTACCAATGGGCTGCGCGGCGTGTATAGGTTTTTGCATAAAGTGTGGGTAGCTGCGGCGGATCTTGATGCTGTCCGGCAAAAGAAACAGAAGTACGCGCAAAGAGCAGAAGATGCTGATCAGCTTC
>JAJYZQ010000005.1 GCA_021799835.1 bacterium
AATTCTTTTTTGAATTCTTCCAAGGTTTGTGCGGAATATCTTGCAGGGATGACGACTTGCGGCTCTATAGCAGAAATATTTTTCATTGCAGTACTCACGCCGCCAGTACCTTCCTCGCCGAGCGGCACCATGAGGATATTCGCGTCTCCCATCACTTCCAGTTGTGCGGCGCTTACCAGAGTGTTTGCATAACCCAGATAGGCTATGGTGACGCCGTTGATGAGCAGCGTATATAGTGTAGTGCGCTTGCCGGTTTGTGCATCTATGCCGCCGTCTATGCCAGTGATAATAATATTGTTTATCTCATATTCTCCCGGATAGCGGAGGAAGTGAGGAGAAACAGGTATGGCAGCCGGCGCTTTTTCAGCGAGCGAAGAAAGGATGACACGAGCTTCCTTGGTTTTTATCACGGGATTTCCTGAGAGGTCCCAGGGATCAGTCAGGAGAGAGAAGTCTTTTTCTGTAAATGAAAAGGAGCTGCTGTTTTGGTAGGTGATGATCATGCCGAGTAATAAAGAAGAATAATGAATAAGTGCGGCGTGCGTAACTTCACTACTATACGAAGTTTCAGCCTAAAAATCAAGGGTTTACAAATCAGAAAAGTATAGTATACTGGCGTAGCTCGGACTGCGCCCCACGGGGACTTTGTCGAGTTTGAAAGGAGTTACACATATATGGATACGCAGGTTATTACGTCGCCATCGGGAAAAGCAATGAAGGAATTGTTGATACAGCACAAAGAAGCGCTGAACTTTTTGCATCCCGGCGACATTATAGAAGGGAGGGTGTTAGCGAAAAGCTCAAAGCGGCTGTTTCTGGATCTGGATTACTTTAAGCCAGGGATCGTCTATAAGAGCGAAATGTTTGAAGATCCTGACGAGGTCAGGCAAATGAAGATCGGAGATACGATCTCCGGTATGGTAGTTGAGCCAGAAAACGATGAGGGATATGTGGAGCTTTCGCTCCGCGAAGCAAACCGTGAACGCACCTGGCAAGACCTCAATAAGCTAAAGGACAGCGGCGAGGTTGTACCTTTGAAGATATTAGAAGCAAATCGTGGTGGTTTGGTGGTGAAAATGCGCGGCGTTATGGGTTTCGTCCCGGTCTCGCAGCTTTCGCCGAACAATTATCCGCGCGTTGAAGACGGAGATAAAGATCGGATCCTGCAAGCGCTCAAAATGTTCATTGGCCAAGCTATGGACTTAAAGATCATTGACCTTGACCAGAACGATCAGAAACTTATCCTCTCCGAGCGTATGGCAAATAGCCATGAGCTGGACCAGATCCTCTCCAAATATACTATCGGCGATGTGGTGCATGGCACTATTACCGGCGTGGTAGATTTCGGCGCATTCGTAAAGTTTGATGATCAGATGGAAGGATTGGTGCATATCTCAGAAATTGATTGGCAGATCGTGGATGATCCAAAGAAGTATCTGAAGATCGGCGATAAGGTGGATGCAAAGATTATTGACATTAAGAATGGCAGAGTGTCATTGTCACTCAAAGCACTGAAGAATAATCCGTGGGAGAACATTGGTCAGAAATACCACAAAGGCGATGTGATTACCGGAGAAGTGAATAAGATCAACCCGTTCGGCGCATTTGTCACGGTAGACGACGTGCAGGGACTGTGCCATGTTACGCAGTTCGGCAGCCAGGAAGAAATGCGTGCGAAACTTATTCCCGGAAACAGTTATACATTCAAGATCGTATTACTGGAGCCGCGGGAATATCGCATGGCGCTGGAATTGCTTGACGGCAAGGCAGAAGCAGAAGAAAAAAAATCTGCTAATGCGCCCGCAGATGCTCTTGCGGAGACAGAACCGGCAGCTCCGGTGAAGAAACGCAGCACCAAATCTGTAAAATCCAAAGCAGAAAAAGCGACGCCTGAAGAATCTGCAGAATAACTCGTTCTTTCTCTCTTTCAGAGAATCGCAAAACAAAGCAAGCCCCATCAATTTATTGAGCTCTTCCGTGCAGTATAGTATACTGATACTAATTTACCGCATATATGCCATCCGCAAACAATCCTCAACAACCTCAGCAGAATAACAAAAAAGGCGATTGGCGATCGCTTATTCAGAACATCATTCTTATCGTGTTCATTTTTCTGGTGATCTCCAGCCTTTTCAGTGTGGCATCGTTATCCGGTAAGTCACCGCAGGTTTCGTTAAGCCAATTGGTGCAACAGATAGATACCGGCAAGGTAAAGACAGTCAGTGTTTCAGGTGCGAATGTCGCTGTTACCTATACCGATGGCACGAAAGCGACAGCGGTTGCGGAAACTAACGCTTCATTGTCTGATACACTCAATAATCTGGGTGTGGCCAAAGACAAGCTCCAACAGGTGCAATTCTCCTATCAAGAACAGAGCGGCGTGTGGTATTGGGTCGGTTTGATCCTTCCTTATATGCTGACGTTCTTGCTATTCGGCTTGTTCCTCTGGTGGATGACGCGCCAGGCGCAGTCCGGCCAAATGCAAGCGATGTCTTTTGGCCGCGCAAATATCCGAATGTACACGCCGGGAAAAGACGCGATCACTTTTCATGATGTTGCCGGCTGCAAAGAAGCAAAAGAAGACCTGCAGGAAGTCGTAGAGTTTCTCAAATTCCCGCAGAAATTCCTGGATATGGGCGCACGCATTCCGCGTGGCGTCTTGTTGATGGGTGCTCCGGGTACAGGGAAAACGCTTCTTGCGCGTGCAGTTGCGGGAGAAGCGAATGTGCCATTCTTCCACATTTCCGGATCGGAATTTGTGGAAATGTTCGTGGGTGTTGGCGCGTCGCGCGTGCGGGACCTTTTCCGCGCAGCGAAAAAAATGGCGCCTGCCATTATATTCATTGATGAAATAGACGCAGTTGGTCGGCAGCGGGGAGCGGGGTTAGGCGGCGGCCATGATGAGCGCGAGCAAACGCTCAATCAGATTTTAGTGGAAATGGACGGCTTTGATCGCGATACCAATGTTATCGTGATGGCGGCGACCAATCGTCCTGATGTATTGGACGCGGCATTGCTGCGCCCGGGACGGTTTGACCGGCGGGTGGTGCTAGATGAGCCGGACATCAACGACCGCGAAGCAATTCTTGCTATTCACGCTAAAGGAAAAAAATTTGCTGAGGGTGTTAATCTCCGTGAAATTGCGGAACGCACGCCAGGATTTTCCGGTGCAGATCTTGCAAACCTTTTGAATGAAGCTGCCATTGAGGCGGCACGGCAAAGCAAGAAAGGGGTTGAGCAGATAGACCTTGTTGAAGCTATTGAAAAAGTTTTGCTTGGCCCGGAACGGAAAAGCCATGTGCTTTCAACGCGAGAGAAGAAAGTCACTGCCTATCATGAAGCGGGGCATGCGCTTGCGGCGGCAGCATTGCCGGATACGGATGAAGTGCACAAGGTATCCATCATTTCGCGTGGGCGCGCAGGTGGTTATACCCTGAAGCTTCCTTCTGAGGATAAACATTTGCGCACAAAATCGGAATTGTTGAGCGAGATCGCGGTAGGCCTGGGCGGCTACGCGGCAGAGCGTGAGATATTCCACGATGTGACGACTGGATCATCCAATGACCTGCAAAATGCAACGAGCATTGCGCGGGAATTGGTTATGCGGTTTGGTATGAGCAATGCTCTGGGTCCTATCTCGCTTGCTGAAAAACAAGAGATGGTATTTCTGGGCAGAGAATTGACGAGTGGTAAAGAGTATTCCGAAGAAACTGCGCGCCGCATTGATGAGGAAGTGATGCACACCATAAATATGGCGCTTGCTAAGACCGTGAACATTATCAGAACGCGCAAGGATTATTTGGTGAAGATCGCTGAAAAGCTTATTCAACAGGAAGTGGTGGAGCGGAAAGAGTTTGCTGAATTGATGCACGGGCTCACCAAAGAATCGGCGTGGGAAGTATAGGAGTGATCGTGCCGTGAAGGGCGTATAGCTCAGTTGGTTAGAGCGCGTCGTTGACATCGACGAGGTCTTCCGTTCGAACCGGAATACGCCCACTATAAAGAATCTTCTGTTCATTTTTTTCTTGAGCAATGATATACTATACAGTGATCTGGGTATCGTATAAATTGTTCAGGTTATGTCGCGCAGAAATTTACTATTCATCATCATTGGTGTCATCGCGGTGTTGTTCATTGTGCTGATAATCTTAGGTACGCGCAAACCCGCGACCCAAAAGCTCGCGTATCAGCCGGCAAACCTGACTATCTGGGGTGCCTATGATGATCCCTCATACTACGACCAAATTATCACAGATTTTCAACGTACCTATCCTGGCATCACGGTGACCTATCGGACATTTTCCTCAAGCACCTACCAGTCCAGCTTGATCAATGGGCTTGCGAGCGGCAGCGGGCCGGATATTTTTATGATCAATAATACCTGGATGGGCAGCTATCAGGATAAGATCGCCACCGCTCCTGCTTCGCTTATTTCTCCTGCGGTGTATTCTTCAACGTTTGATAACGTAGCAACAAAAGATTTTGTGCTCAGTAATGCCATTTATGCGGTACCATTGTATGTAGATACTATGGCGCTGTATTATAATACGGATCTGTTCAATAGTGCGGGCATTGCTCAGCCGCCCGCGACGTGGAGCCAGTTCAATCAAGATGTCCAAACCCTGACGAAGCTAGACCAATACGGCAATATTACACAAGCAGGGGGAGCTATCGGCACCAGTCAAAATATTAACCGTTCCACGGATATCCTCAGCTTGCTGATGATGCAGTCGGGCGCAAAGATGTACGATCGGACCAATAAAGATGCAACATTTGACCAAGCGGTCGGCAGTTCAACTCCCGGCCAGCAAGCGCTCACCTACTATACCAATTTTGCTAACTCCGCAAACCAAGATTACACCTGGAACAGTCGGATGCCGTATTCCGTGGATGCGTTTGAGCAAGGGAAGGTGGCGATGATGTTCAATTATTCATTTATGATCAGCCAGCTGAAGACCCAAGCGCCGTATCTGCATTTTGCCGTAGCGCCTATGCCACAGCTTGATACGTCCAACAAAAAGAACATTGCTAATTATTGGGCGTTGACGGTCGCAAAAACCTCACCGCATCCGTATGACGCATGGATGTTCTTAACTTTTCTTGGCTCAAATAAGGAAATGGAAAAATACTTGCAGGCGGCACAAGTGCCTACACCTATTCCAGCGCTCTATAACTGGCAGCTATCTGATAAATCTACTGATCCACTGCTTGATCCGTTCATTCAACAAACACTCACGGCGGATGATTGGTATGAGCCCGATGCAAATGCTGTGGAACAGATATTTGCCAATATGATCGATCAAGTCAATCTTGGCCAGAAGACCGTCAGTGATGCGCTTTCCAATGCTGCCACGCTGGTGACAAACTTGGGTAAGTAGCCTATACTAAGAGAGTATGCAGAAATCCTTTATGAATTTTTCCGCAATTGCTGCAAGAGTGATCGTGAGCGGGAAACGCGTTGGCGCTTTTTTGCAGAGCCGTGCATTGCCTCCTGCACTTGCTGCAGTGAGCATTTTGCCGCAAGGATTTCCCAAGGGCGCGAACGTGACCTTTTGTGATGCACTGAGTTTCGCGCAGAATTTGATTAACTTTGCCTTGTATTACCTGCTCTTTCCGCTTGGCATTATTATGATCATTGTGGGAGGGGTAATGTATATTATGTATGGCGCACAGCCATCACTGCAGGGCCAAGGAAAAAAATTGATCACGAATGCAGTGACCGGCATTGCAATCGTGCTGCTGTCCTGGGTTATTGTGAATACTATTTTTAATGTGCTTGCGGGAACTCAGCAACCAAATGGGTTTCCGTATCCGTGGTATCAGATATCATGCCAATAGTATGAAAAAAAATAGAACGCTTTTGTGGTTTATGCGTGCACTTATGGTTGGTGTGGGAGCGCTGCCATTAGCTGCAGTACTGCCAGCAGCGTGGGCGAGTGGAACGGGCGGCAATCTTACGGTGCCTAATCCTTTAGGGGGTACGGGAGATATAACCGGCCTGATCACAAAGATTGCATGGTGGATATATGATCTGGCATTCATTCTCGCGTTCATTATGCTTGCGTATGGTGGTATCCAATATATTATCTCTTCGGGTGAGCCGGCAAAGACCAAAAAAGCGAAAGAAACGATCGTGAACGCGCTGATCGGCATAGCAATTATTCTTATTGGCAGGGGATTCATTACCTTGGTCCAATCCATTATTTCTGGTCCTGGTCCGACATCATAACATCAAAATAGAATATATGAGAAAACAACCACGGCGATTTTTTGCGTTTCTGCTTTCCTTGTTTGCTATGGGGGGAGCTTTTGCATCATCGGTTTTTGCGAGTGGAACGGGCGGAAATATGTCGGGAAGCTCATTTAATATATCCAGCCTCCCGGGAACTGATCTTACTATTGGTGGCATAAATAACACGCTCATCAACGCCTCTAAGTGGCTCTTCTATTTTGCCGGCCTGATCGCGGTAGCAATGATTATTTTTTATGGTATCCGCTATATGACCGCAAATGGCGATGAGAAAACGGTAGCGTCTGCACAGAAAGGGTTAAAGTATGCTATCATTGGATTGGTCGTGGTGTTGCTCGCGTGGACGATGATCACCTTGCTCGGCAATATCATCGGTACGAGCGCTCCGACGCCAACATATCAATAACGAGTTGCATGAATAGAGGGGAGGTGTATAATAAATCAACCTTTGAATAATTCGTATTATTAAGTTGAGTATATGAATCGAATAAAGCGGTATAGTACGCTTGCCTATACGGCGGTAGCGGGTGCAGCATACTATGTGGCAAGTATGGGATTAGCACATGCTGATCTTGGCTCGCCACCGGTCAACGTAAATCCCTATCAGGCAAGCAATCAATTTAATTCGCTGGGGAATATCTATGGTACGGTGAAAATCGCCATCAACTGGGTTTTTGCATTTGGCGGAATCATTGCAGTGGCCCTGCTGGTATACGGTGGAGTGCTTTATATGCAAGCACAAGGAAACGAAGATCAGTCTAAAAAAGCAAAAGCAATCATCCGTGATGCAATTATCGGTTTGATCATTATGCTGCTTGCATATACCATCATCACTTTGGTGATTGGTACGCTTGCGCCGAGTGGCTCACTGACTTTGCCGACTCAGTGATGATATTTTTCTAGTCATCAGCAAAATGAAAAGTAAAACCCCGCAATTCTGCGGGGTTTTTGTATTGAAAAACCCGCCTCAGCATCATACGTCATCGGCGGGTTTATTCAGGGGCGCGCGCGGGTTAACGTGATCACCACCTTCACATCTCCCGCAGCGCGAGAGAGAAAAGAAATGGTGGACACGTTGTTATTCGGTCCCACCTGGTCAGCGCCGGAGGCATCAGCATACTGCTTGACGCCACCAGTGTTCAGATGGAGCAGAACTTCCACGGGTCCTTGGTTCTGATAGTCATACAACCATCCGGGCGGTACGACTATCGGAGTACTCCATACGTTCGGCTTGGCCGTTACCGCGATGACTCGCGGTTGAGGCACTGCCGAAGATGGAGCGGAAGGAGGCGAGGTGGGTGAGGGGTGGTGTGGCAGAGTGCCATCCCACCAAGCGGTGAGCCAGTTGTCAGTGCGAGCACCGGCATTATTCCTACCATGAGTCACCGCGTGGGTGAAGTTTGGCAGGAATGCTGACACAGTGATAAGCACGACGATGGCTATCAACCACGGAACCGGTTTGCGAATCCCGGCTCCTGACAACACCCCGATCGTGACGATAGAGAGCATCAGAAGCGGGATCTCAGAACGGACTTGTGTGATCGGGATGATACTAAAGTACATCCCAAACAGCAGTTCCGTCCCGACGATGCCGAGCAGTACTCTGATGGCTTTGCGTCCCCACCCGAAGGCGGAGATGATCGCATAGCCCAGAGGAAATGCTACGATACTTGCGGCAAGTCCCACGAAGGGAACTAGTCCAAGTATCGCGTTGAACCAGGTGGCCGAAACGAACAATGCCGTGAGGGCAAGTACGAATGGCCATCCGATGATCGCCAGAGCAACGAGGCCCAGCAGGAAATTGAATGTGAGGACAGTGTCCCACAGCCATTCAAAGAAGTCACGCATGTGACCTCCTCCTTTCAGTAAATACTTTTTTGTCTTCCTGAGCAAGCCACCGGCGCGTACTTCTCCGTGCGGTCATGCCCATGATGGCGCGCAAGATCAGCGGTTCGTGTGGACTTCCACCATTTTCCCAGTAAGCGACCTCATTGCGTGTCCACTCACTGAGTCGGTGGTCAACATCGTGGAATACTTCCTTGCCCTTCTGCCATGCACGGCTGAAGAATTTCTTTAATTCCGCTGCCGTGTAGCGCAAGAGTTGGACAAGTTTGTCTTCCTCAATCGCCTGCACGAACGCCTCTACGGTATCTTGGTTCTCCAGCGCTGCGCTGAACACCTCTTTCAGTTGGTCAAGCGCTTGCGGGTTTTCCGGAAGCGTCTTTCCGCCGTCAGGACTCTTGGTCAACGCTTCTGCCCGCTCAAGAGCGGTTTGAAATGCTTTAACCATCCTGCTTTCGGAAAGAGGGCCAAACCGTCCGCCGCTTTGGAACCAGTTCTTACGCTCCGCTTGGAAGCGGAGGAACTGATCGGCATCATCGTGGTTGCAGCGAGAGAACAGATACATCATCAGTTCGCTCCGCTGTTCTGCAGGGGTACCGGAGAACTGTTGCTGGACGGCACTTCGCAGATGTTCAGTGAAAACCTTTTTCCCCTCCTCAAATCCTTCCACGCCGAGCACTGCGGCAACGACTCCCTTTCCTACGGTCTTCAAGTTGATCTGTGCCATCTTACTTAATCACCCTTTCTGAATTTTTGGGACACGGATCCAAAGCTGAACTCCTGTTCCCAGCACCATAGCGGTAATGCCATTGCGCTGGTCTGTTGCGGTGACTGTTGTGGTCACCGCACCATTTGCACCGGTCTTCTCAAGATCATAGAAACCGCCTTCATGTGCGGCGTCCATAATCCGGATGATGACGTCCTTCACTCCCTTCCCTTCTTGGCTGAGAGTTTGGAAGGTGATGGTGTAGCGATCGTCTAAACGCACTTTGACATGCGTGAGGCGATATACACCCTTCACCTTTTTTGCAACATCATCGTCTTCCTTTATGGTGACTCGTTTGCTGACAGTTTTCGTCGTTCCCGAAAACCCAGCAGAGATCTTGTGTTTCCCCGGCTTCTTGATAACGATGGCCTTTTGAATGCGGCCATCGCCTTCGGTTTCCTCAGCATCCTCGTAGGACTTGTCGTCCAGATAGAACTGAACGGCAATACCTGCTTCGGGACGATTGCTTTGGGAAACAATGGCGGTCGTCTCAACTTCCCAACCCCCGCCCTTTTCCTCGTCTCGCTTTTTAGGCTCTCCGAGTTCAAGGTAGAGGCTGAGGGCGTCTACATTGCTGGCGAGAAATCCTATTCCTGCCATCACCTCATCTCCTTTCCGTTTTCAATGTACTAGGCATATTATACAACGAATAATAAAATATGTCAATACTTTGGAGCAAGAAAGAAATAGGAGTAAATAGATACTAAATGCGTAATCTTGTATACATAGATAGGGGTGATATAATAAAATAGTTCGTTGAAAACCTAACCCACACGAAAGGAGCTGGTGGTAATGGATCGGTTAGTGCGAGTGGAGCAGCTGATGGAGGAAAATTCTTTCTCGGCAATGTTACGACCAGGAAAGACCAAGCAGGATGTACAACAGATGCTTGCTAATCGGCAACAGATCGCAGGGGAGATCCGACTTGCAGTGCTGGAAGAGTGTGACAACTTCCTTACAGAAATCATTGACAAGAAGAACCCTGAGCCACAGTTACTCCAACTTCTTGATCATAGCGAGGAATTGATCAAGAAAGAAAAGAGTGGCTCTCTATCTCACGATGGTTCTCTTCCTGAAGTAGTAAACTTCTTTGCTGAAGTTTACAGTGTGGCGATTGATTATCTGGTCAGTGCGGTCAATGAGTTACAGGCGGCGCTTCGTCTTTCAAAAGCCTCTTTTCTTTGGATGAGGTCAAGTAGTGAGATTGAGCGATCGGTTGAACAGGCGATGAAAAAGATTGAGGAGGAAGAAGAAGAGGCGGAAAGACCTCTAGATGAAGATCAAAAAGCCCAAGCAAACGAGAACTTCGCTCAAACTCTCAAGGAAACAATAGGGCTGCTTATCTTTTGGGCGGAGGTCAACAATCTCTCGTTAGCATGGGAGGAAGACAGCAGTGAGTGATTGGCTCAAAGTGTCTTTACTGAACCAAAACCAAAAAGGAGGAGTTAAAAATGCCAAACTGGCGTAGTGTCGGAGCGGTAAGCAAGGACGTGCTATTCGGCGTCCTCGGAGCGGAGCTGGATCACCTCGGCAGAGAGTATCTGTCGCGGCGGCGCGGCACAGTTGCAATGACTAACGATCGGTCGGCAGTGTTGCAGCTGGTGTTCACCCGCCTTTCAGATGACGCACGGAAGAATTTCTCTCACGCTGTGCAAGAGCGGATAGCGTGGCGAGAAAGCGGCGGAAGGTTCTCTCCGGGATCGCTGGACGATCTCATGGACGCTATCACAACAATAACCATTCTCCGCTCTGACCAAGGTGAGTTGGGGCGTACTGACGAAGCAGTGGAGATGCTTGAGTATCTCCTTGCGGATGACCGTCGTCTGGAAGAAGCGGTAGCGCTTATCAAGAGGAAGGGCGGCCTGGACATAACTCGTGAGTTATTCGGTGCGTCCATTCCGCAAGTTCGCGACTTCATCCGCAATGCTCTGTCTACCACGCGTGTGTACGCAAAAGAGCTGGATCGACAGCTGAGCGCTACATTCGGTGGTCCGCATCGTCCAGGCCCGCGGCATGGAATTTTGGGCAAGCTGTGGGGATGGAAGATGAATCAGCTGTACGAACGTAGTGAACGCGATCGTCAGCGTGATCGTTAGCTTGAGTATCCACATTACCGAGAAAAGAAGGTGGGCAATAGGTGAAGTTCTTTGACTCGTAAAACTCCCTGCTGATCTAGTGGGGAGTTTTTGCGCGGTTGATATATCTGCTACATCATTTACAGCAGCGTAATATCCTCGTATAATCCAACATATTGCCTGCAGCGGCAGGATCATAACCATTGAATAATAAAATTATGAACAGGGTAGTGTTTGATGTGGAAACAAAATATTCGTTTGATGAGGTGGGCGGCCAGCAGAATCTGGACAAGCTGGGTGTGTCGGCATTGGTCGCATATTCCTATGACCATGATAAATTTATGGGGTTTGCAGAAAGTGATATGCCAAGTTTTGAGCGCTTGATCACGCAAACGCCCACCCAGCTCATCGGCTTTAATAGTATTCATTTTGATAATGCGGTGATCACGCCGTATTTGTCTATCAATGTCGCACAG